>NZ_JAGHZH010000190.1:0-28210 GCF_017746885.1 Roseofilum sp. SBFL
AAGGGAATGATTTTAAGATTCGAGTCAGGAAGACACGGAGAAACGGGGACACGGGGACACGGAGAATGAGATGACTCTATGAAATTTAGGGCGCTCTGAGGGTCTATGGATGCACAATCATGAAAATCATTCACTTGTCAGCACTCCCCCACTCCCCGTTTCCCCGTTTCCCCGTTTCCCCCACTCCCTACCATGTGTGGATATCCCTACCTCGAAACCTGACCTAAAACCTGATATATGTGGAAGAGGTTAGCACTCTCTTAGTTAGAGTGCTAAATTGGCTGATGATATCACGTAAACCTAACCCTAAAGGTGTATGGCTAAAATCGTCTCATTTAAGGAAGAATCGCGCAAAGCCTTAGAAAAAGGTGTAAACGCCCTAGCGGATGCCGTCCGCATTACTCTTGGCCCTAAAGGTCGGAATGTGCTGTTAGAAAAGCAATTTGGTGCGCCCCAAATCATTAATGATGGGATCACCGTTGCTAAAGAAATTGAACTCGAAGATCCCCTAGAAAATACCGGAGCGCAACTGATCCGGGAAGTGGCTTCCAAAACCAAAGACACGGCGGGAGACGGAACCACCACCGCCACCGTTTTAGCTCAAGCCATGGTAAAGGAAGGGTTAAAAAATGTAGCTGCTGGTGCAAACCCCGTAGCGCTACGTCGGGGAATTGAAAAAACCATTGCCCACTTAGTCACAGAAATTCAAGCCATTGCCAAACCTGTAGAAGGAGAGGCGATCGCCCAAGTCGCCACCGTTTCTTCTGGCAATGACGAAGAAGTCGGGCAAATGATTGCCAAAGCCATGGAAGCGGTAACCAAAGATGGTGTCATCACCGTTGAAGAATCCAAATCCTTGCTCACGGAGCTAGAAGTTGTTGAAGGGATGGAAATCGATCGCGGTTATCT
The DNA here is from genome assembly GCF_017746885.1 of Roseofilum sp. SBFL. Taxonomy (NCBI): domain Bacteria; kingdom Bacillati; phylum Cyanobacteriota; class Cyanophyceae; order Desertifilales; family Desertifilaceae; genus Roseofilum; species Roseofilum sp. SBFL. Next base: position 910 of record NZ_JAGHZH010000190.1, read on the forward strand.
CTCTCCCTATTTCATCACCAACAGCGACCAAATGACGGTGGAATATGAGAATGCAAAACTCCTACTCACCGACAAAAAAATCAGTTCCATTCAAGACTTGGTTCCCGTTTTAGAAAAAATGGCTAGAGCCAGTCAACCCCTACTCATTATTGCCGAAGACATTGAAGGCGAAGCTCTAGCTACCCTAGTGGTGAATAAAGCTAGAGGTGTGCTGAATGCTGCTGCCGTTAAAGCCCCTGGATTTGGCGATCGCCGCAAACAAATGCTGCAAGATATCGCTGTATTAACCGGGGGTCAAGTCATTTCCGAAGAAGTTGGCTTAAGCCTCGATACCGTCGAGCTAGACATGCTCGGAACTGCCCGCAAAATCAGCATCGACAAAGACAGCACCGTCATCGTTGCCGAAAACAACACCCAAGCCGATGTCGAAAAGCGGATCGCCCAAATTCGTCGCCAACTCGACGAAACCGACTCCGACTACGATAAAGAAAAACTCCAAGAGCGGATCGCCAAACTCGCTGGTGGTGTTGCTGTAATCAAAGTTGGTGCAGCCACCGAAACCGAACTCAAAGACCGCAAACTCCGCATCGAAGACGCACTCAACGCGACCAAAGCCGCCGTTGATGAAGGCATTGTTCCCGGAGGCGGAACCACCTTAATTCACCTCTCCAACAAAGTTGAAGAACTCAAAGGACAATTAACCGCCGAAGAACAAATTGGTGCAGAGATCGTCGCTCGTGCCCTAGCTGCTCCCCTACGTCAAATCGCTGATAATGCTGGCGTTGAAGGTTCAGTCATCGTTGCCCATGTACGGACAACCGAATTTAATGTGGGCTACAATGCCGCCACGGGTGAATATGTAGACATGATTGCCGCTGGTATTATTGACCCCGCTAAAGTCGTTCGCTCTTCCGTGCAAAATGCAGGTTCCATTGCTGGAATGGTTTTAACCACTGAAGCGTTAGTGGTCGAAAAACCTGAACCCAAAGGTGCTGCTCCCGATATGGGCGGCATGGGCGGCATGGGTGGCATGGGCGGCATGGGTGGCATGGGTGGCATGGGTGGCATGGGTATGATGTAATTACCCATGGAAGGTTTTCCCATCCATTTCACCTAACTTTTGGCAGCTTGCTCGTAAGAACAAGCTGCTTTTAGTATACAGAGCTTCATCCTAGGGAATAGGAAATTGGAGAAATTTATGCAAGTTCAAGTTCAGCAGAGTTTTCATTTCCCCAATTTTGCGGTTGGCTCAGAAAGCAGCCAGTTTATAGGGAATAGGAATAGGGCATGGAAAATACTAGATCCACTAGCACAAACCTCTCCCTATTTCCGCTTCCCGTGAAGAGGAATCAAACCTTAGCTGAGATAACCCATTTCTACCAGTCTATTCCAAACTTTATCCACACTTTCAGATAACACTTCGAGATCCGTGCGGCATTCAATTTCTGGGTTTTCTGGGGGTTCATAGGGGTCAGAAATACCGGTGAATTGTTTAATTTCCCCAGCTCTGGCACGTTTGTACAATCCTTTCACATCCCGTTCTTCACAAACAGCTAAGGGAGCATTAACAAACACTTCCACAAAATCACCAATTCTCTGACGCACTTCTTCTCGAATGGCTCGATAGGGAGAAATCGCAGAAACTAAAACAATCACCCCATTTCGGGTTAATAGATGGGAAACAAACCCAATGCGGCGGATATTTTCGTCTCGGTCTTCTTTGCTAAAGCCTAATCCTTTGGTGAGGTTTGTACGAACAATATCCCCATCTAGGACTTCTAATTTAACGTCAGCAGCGCGTAGTTTTTTTTCTAGGGCTTGGGTAATGGTGGTTTTACCAGCGCCACTGAGACCAGTAAACCAGATTGTAACACCACGGTGATTCATACGAACAAAAAGTTTTAAGATTTAGATCTACTGTACTATTTTCTGGTCAACTTGCGAAAGTCAGGAGCGCTACGCGCGGGTAATGGGTAATAGGTAATGGGTACGGGAGCAAGGAGTAGAAGAATGGGTTAATCCTCAGTTCTGAAATTTATTCCCTATTCCCTATTTCCTAGTGCGTCGCACTCTTAGCGGCCATAGGATTGGGTTAAGTGTAGCAGGCGATCGCCTAATTCCTCACTCAACATCCCTGGATCGGCATAGCGCCAACGCCAATTTCCAGCACTGACACTCGGATCGTTCATTCGTCCTTGGTTATCTAAACTGAATAAATCTTGTAGGGGGAGAATTGCCCAAACGGCTACCGCGCTCAAGGCTATACGGATTAACAGCCAAGAAATCTCAGTAATTTCTTCCGGGGAACTATAACCGAGATATTCGGCTAAATGCTGTTTTTCTTTTTGGCTCGCCTTTTCCCACCACCCCACTGCCGTATCATTATCGTGAGTTCCCGTATAGCAAATTGCATTTTGGGGATAATTATGGGGCAAATAAGCATTATCAGATCCTCCTCCAAACGCAAATAGGAGAATTTTCATTCCTGGAAAGTTAAAATGATCCCGTAATTTTTCCACTTCTGGCGTAATAATGCCCAAATCTTCCGCTAAAACGGGTAAACTGCCTAATTCCTCACCCAAGGTTTGGAAAAACTCAAATCCTGGAGCCTTTACCCATTCTCCATTCATGGCTGTTTCTTCACCCGCAGGTACTTGCCAATAGGCTTCAAAGCCTCGGAAATGGTCAATCCTGACGACATCCACATATTGCAGTGTGGCTCGGAAGCGTTCAATCCACCAAGCATAATTCGTTTCTTGTAATTTATTCCAATCATAAACTGGATTCCCCCACAATTGCCCTGTGGCACTAAAATAATCCGGAGGTACGCCCGCCATCCATGCCGGTTCTAAGGTTTGGGGATCTAACTTGAAAATTTCGGGATTTGCCCAGACATCGGCGCTATTGTGGCAGACATAAATCGAAACATCACCGATAATTTGAATGCCTTTTTCGTTGGTGTACTGGCGCAGGTTTTGCCACTGTTCAAAAAACTTGAATTGCAGAAATTGATGGTATAGGATGGAATCAGCAAGGGTTTCTTTTTTACGGGCTAGGCTCTGGGGTTCGCGACGAGCAAGCGATCTTTCCCAATGATTCCAAGCTTGTCCCCCATTCTCCTCCATCAGGGACATAAATAACACATAATCATCTAACCAACTGGCCTGTTCCTGACAAAATTGAGTAAAGTTAGTCAAGGCAGGATTTTCCTCTTCTGCTAACTGTTCCTTAAAGGTTTCATAGGCCTGTTTAAGGAATCCATATTTATGGGGAATCACGCGATCGAAATTTACTCGGTTGGGGCTGATATCTTCTCCACTTAGAGGAATTAATTCTTCGGAATTTAATAATCCTTCTGCGGCTAATTGCTCTAAGCTAATCATCAAGGGATTACCGGCAAAAGCACTGTAATTCATCGTGTAAGGAGAATGTTCATAACCGGTTGGTCCTAGGGGCAAAATTTGCCATATTTTTTGCCCACTCCGAGCGAGGAAATCAACAAATTGATAAGCATTCTCTCCTAAATCGCCAATTCCAAAGGAACTGGGCAAGGAAGTCGGGTGTAATAAGATGCCACTTGCGCGTTCAAAAGCCATAGGAATTACAAACTCTACAAGAGATACGGACGATCGGTCTTCTCCATAGAATAAGACAAAAAGTCCCTCGCGATCGCTGGGGCGGATTTGTTGTTGTTTTATTCATCTGCTCATTTTCTTGAGCGACTCCTATTTTTTTGCTTCAGGTATTAAAATGAAAAATCAAGAACATTGGACAATAGAAGAAATGAGCCACTCCATCCTCAAAGACGATCCCCTTTGGTTTAAAGATGCGGTTATTTATGAAGTTCCTGTCCGGGCTTTTGCCGATAGTAACGGAGATGGTATCGGTGATTTCGGTGGACTCAAGGACAAACTGGACTACATCCAAGAATTAGGGGTCACTGCCCTGTGGATACTGCCCTTTTTCCCGTCTCCCCTCAAAGACGATGGCTATGATATTGCCGATTACAATAGCGTCAATCCCATTTATGGAAATCTAGAGGACTTCAAAGAATTCTTACGCGAGAGCCACAAACGAGGGATTCGAGTGATTATCGAATTAATCGTTAACCATACCTCTGACCAGCATCCTTGGTTTCAGCAAGCTAGAAAAGCACCTCCAGGGTCACCAGAGCGAGAGTTTTATGTATGGAATGATAACCCTAGTAAATATCAAGGCGCTCGGATTATTTTCCAAGACTTTGAACATTCTAACTGGTCTTGGGATTCTGTGGCGAATGCCTATTATTGGCATCGATTTTATTCCCATCAACCAGACCTAAACTATGAAAATATAGCGGTGCAGAAAGCTATTTTAGAGGTGGTAGATTTTTGGTTAGAAATGGGAGTCGATGGTCTGCGCTTAGATGCAGTTCCCTATCTGTATGAGGAAGAAGGAACGAATTGCGAAAACTTACCCCAAACCCATACATTTTTGCAGGATCTGCGCAGCCATATTGATGAAAAGTTTCCTAACCGCATGTTACTGGCTGAAGCGAATCAATGGCCGGAAGATGCAGCCGCCTATTTTGGGCGGGGAGATGAATGCCACATGAATTTCCATTTTCCTCTGATGCCGCGTCTGTTTATGGCATTGAAAATGGAAGATAGTTTTCCGATTATAGATATCTTGCAACAAACGCCTCAGATTCCGAGTAATTGTCAATGGGCGCTGTTTTTGCGCAACCATGATGAACTGACGTTAGAAATGGTCTCGGATGAAGACCGAGATTATATGTATCGGGTTTATGCCCAAGATCCGCAAGCGCGGATTAATTTAGGGATTCGTCGCCGCTTAAGTCCCTTAATGGAGAACGATCGCCGCCGGATAGAATTACTCAATAGTCTGCTCTTTTCCTTACCAGGAACCCCCGTCCTCTATTATGGGGATGAAATTGGCATGGGGGATAATATTTATTTGGGCGATCGCAACGGAGTCCGTACCCCCATGCAATGGAGCGCTGACCGCAATGCTGGATTTAGCCGCACTAACCCCCAACGCCTCTACGCTCCTCCGATTCTCGACCCTGAATACCATTACGAAGCGATCAACGTCGAAGCCCAACGCAGCAATACAAACGCCCTCTGGTGGTCAATGAAACGGCTGATCGCCACCCGGAAACGGTTCCAAGCCTTCGGTCGAGGAAGCTTTGAATTTCTGTATCCCGACAACCGCAAAGTATTAGCCTTTACCCGCACCTATGCCGGCGAACATATCCTAGTGGTGGCTAACCTCTCCCGGTTTGTGCAAACTGTCGAGCTAGATCTATCCCCCTTCCAAGGGATGAAACCCGTAGAAATCTTTGGCCGTACTGAATTTCCGGCGATCGCCGAGGGTTCCTATTTTCTCAGCCTCAGTCCCTACGCTTTCTACTGGTTCACCCTACAAATCGAGGAAAACTTAACCCCAAGTCCGGTTCCTGTTACCCAACTTCCCACCCTAGAAGTCCCGACCGGCCCCTGGCCAAGCGCGTTTTATCAAAACGATCCCAAAACCCGCTTTGAACTCCATCTACCCCACTATCTGATTACTCGCTCCTGGTTTACGGGTAAATCGCGCACCATTCAATCCACACAAATTGTGGATGTGATTCCCATTCCTTACCAAAACCGGGAAGCTCAGATTCTGCTCATTCAGGTCAACTATACCGAAGGTGCAGCCGAAACCTATGCTTTTTCTATTGCATACGAAGCCATTAGTGTTGAGGAAGACCTCATGTATAGCGATCGCATGGTTGCTAAAATCAACGTGCAAGAATTCGGCGAAACCGGTATTTTATACGAAGCCAGCGCCGATCCAGACTTCCTCAGATTCATGTTAGAGGCGATCGCCAACGGTTGGCAATATCAAGGCATTGAAGGCAAAATTGTCCCCTATCTGTTTAAAACCCCAGATCAATTAGAGCAAGGCATAGAAGCCTTCGATCCCCACGTGTTGCGAGGCGAACACAAACATACTTCAATTATCTATAGCGATCCTCAAGCTGAAGTCGATCGCCATCATCTGGTTCTCAAACTCTTCCGGCAAATTGAAGAAGGAATCAATGCCGACCTGGAAATTGGGGAATTTCTCACCCGTAGAATTAGCTCAGACCTCGAACCGAACCCCAAAACCTTCTCCCTGCGATCTGGCCAAATTACCCCCTTTTATGGTTCCCTAGAATATCATCGCCCCGGTAAACCCTCCATGACCATTGGCGTATTGCGCGACTTTATTCCCGACATCCGCGACGGTTGGTCATACACCCTCGATAATTTGCGGGGTTATTTCGAGCAAGTCATGGCTACTCCCATTGAAATTGCCGACCTACCCTTACCTAACATCAAGGACTTTACCCTGGATGTCACCTCAAAATCGACCGACTTAGACTTAGAGAGCCATGATTCGATAGCTGAGATTCCCGAACTCGTTTACTCCCTGATCGGATCTTACCTTAGCTCTGCTGAACGTCTGGGCCAATACATGGCTGAATTCCATCTAGCCCTAGCCTCCGATCGCGACAATCGCCACTTTGCCCCAGAACCGTTTTCATCCTTCTACCAACGGTCAATTTACCAATACATGCGGAACCTGAGCGGTAAAACCCTCCTGTTTTTGCAAAAGCGTCTCAACCGACTGCCCGAAGACTGGCAATCGATCGCGATGGACTTAATTAATCGCAAAGACCAATTATTAAAGCGCTTTGGCTCGGTCATCGACTTAAAAATTACTGCCCTGAGAACCCGTTGTCATGGGGATTATCACTTAGAACAAGTCCTCTATACCGGTAAAGACTTTGTGATCACCAACTTTGAAGGAGAAACCAATCGACCCTTGAGCGAACGACGCATGAAGCGATCGCCCCTGCGAGATGTGGCTGGAATGCTTCAATCCTTCCACTATGCTGCCAGCGTTGCCCTGCAACAAGAAGTTGATAATGGCATGATTGACCCCGACAACTTGTCCGACATGGAGCAATGGTCAGACTTTTGGTGCAGTTGGGTTAACCTCGTCTTTGTCAAAGCCTATCTGCAAACCGCTAGCCAAGGTCACTTCCTCCCCGATACTTCGCGAGAAATGCAAGTTTTGCTCGACGCTTACATCCTAGAAAAATCCGTCTACGCCATCTCCTACGAACTCACCCATCGTCCCCATTGGGTGAAAATTCCCCTTTCTCGCACCTTAAAATTATTGCAAGTTCCCAATATGTCCTATCTGATTCCTCTGCTTCACTCCCGTAGCACTTCGGGCGGTAATGGGTAATGGGAAAACCATCCAATTAATCCATAATTCCCCATTCTTGTAGGGGAAGTTTATACCTCCGTAGGAATCGAATTTACAGTTGGCGAGGGCGGGTTTACCTCATTGATTTGTTGGTGTTCTAGATATTGGTATAACCCGCCCCTACAGTATCAGCCGAAGGAAAAACAAACTAAACCTTTTTATTGGGGCAATAAACTTTTACCGAAGTTGATGCGCAAAAATAAGTCAAATGCTAACAAAAAACAGAAGAAGAAACAGCCGAGTCAACGAGAGCAAGAGGCGAGGGAGGACTATGAAAAGTGGCGACAAAATAATCCGGAGGTGGTGGCAGTGGCGGAAAAGTTTATGTTAGCCAATTGTTATAACCCTGCCCACGTCGCGAACTTTTTAGAAAATTATTACTGATGAATGGGGCAGGTGATAGGATTCGTGTGTCTAAATTCAGAAAATAGGTCTAATTTCTGTATTCTAGATTACTTTTTTTCGATTATTTAGAGGCAACCAGCCAGATATTGTTCATTGTTCATTGTTCATTGTTCATGATTCATTGTTTCGGCTCCTCGCCGACATGAACATGGATTCATGGCAGGTAATGAAATCCGCAAACGTAAGAATACCGTAGCGATGAGATTGATAAGAAATAATTATGAATGCTGGGAAACGCTTATGTGCTAAAGTCTAGAGAAGAGAAAAGAGTACCCAAGAGTACCACACCCCTCCCATAGAGTAACCGAGTAACCTCCCCAAGGCAGGTATGCTACTCCAAACTCCCACCAGGCAGGTAAATGACCTTGTAGTGCATTTGTAGTAAAGGTGTAATCACTGTAATTTAACCATGAACCGTTTTTACGCCAGCCGACGCGATCGCCTAATTTCTCAAAAGTATCCCAATCATACTCTCCTAGCTTTCCTCCCAAGTCAAGCCAAATCCGCTTCTGCACGCTAAAGCCAAATTGACCTTTGCTATAGTTCACCCATAACTGGTCAATGGTTCTCAAATCAGTGCGCGGAAAGTTTTTCACATCTTCAACACGAAACCACCCCTCTTTTTCTCGTTTCACCGCTTCCAGCATTCTGCGGGTGGTTTCCTCATCCGCATCTTTCCATCTCTGCTGCTGCAACAGTCTCTGCAAGCGAGTATAGTCTACCCCTCGCTCTGACCTTAAATCATCCCCTTGCGGCGGATTGAAGAAATTAAGCGGATTGAAATTAAGTTGAGGAGCAGGTGCAGGGGGTTTATTGATGGGTTGAGGAGCAACAGACGCACCCGAAAAACAGGGTAACCCCAACCACTTCTGTATCGACTGCGGACGATCTTTTGCTTCCAAAGCCATCCCCCAGACAATGGCATAATTCAAATTAGCACTAATGGCTTTATGCTGTTTTGGCTCAATCAATTTCACCTTCCGCATCCGTTTCCCAGAAGCAGTTCTTTGGCTGTTTTCTAACCTGCATAGTTCGGCCGCGATCGCCTTTTTAACCAGTTCCGTCACTTCCTCTGGTTTGTCAGTTCTGAAAATAATTTTTGCCATCTTGTCACCTCTTCATGCTTTCCTCTTTCAGTATCTGGAATCCTGGCGAAATTTTGTCCTTGGGGTTTTAATCACACAGAACGAACCCAGGGTAAGATGTTTGGCCTTACCTATAAAGTCAAACATCTTACCCTCAACTTCCTCAATCCTGTACTTATCTGTAATTTTTTTCCCGGTTGCCAATCCATGATGCTCAGGTACGGAAACACCAGCTTTCCCTATTATGCTATATCGAGTAGCAGTTACCCCCATTCCTCCATCTGGGGTGAAGGGCCAATCCTGTATTAAGATCAAATAATGCACTCAAGGGTCTTAAACAGATGAAAATTGGATCTCAATATTTGGGAAATAACCAGTGTGAATTTCGAGTTTGGGCCCCTCAACGCCAAGAGGTTGCTGTTCATTTGGTTTCTCTCCAAGAGCGGTTAATTCCCCTTTCAAAAGAGGAACAGGGGTATTGGTCAGCAACCGTTAGTGATGTTCAGCCAGGAAGTCTCTACTTTTATCAACTCGACACCACCGTAGACCGTCCTGACCCCGCTTCTTCCCTGCAACCGAAAGGGGTTCACGATGCCTCGCAAGTAGTGGATCATCAAGGGTTTGTCTGGCAAGATCAAGACTGGAACGGTCTGCCCTTAGAGCAATATGCGATCTACGAGCTGCATGTGGGTACGTTTACAACTGAAGGAACCTTTACAGCGATTATTGACCGACTGCCGGATTTACTTGACTTAGGCATTAACGCCATTGAACTGATGCCCGTTGCTGCATTTCCGGGCAGTCGCAACTGGGGCTATGATGGGGTCTATCTCTATGGGGTGCAATCCTCCTATGGAGGGCCGGATGGACTAAAAACCCTGGTGAATGCATGTCATCAAGCAGGAATTGCCGTCATTCTGGATGTGGTTTATAACCATTTTGGCCCGGAGGGTAACTATCTTTGGGATTATGGCCCCTATTTCACGGGCAAATATCGCACGCCTTGGGGAGATGCGGTCAATTATGACGATGCTTATAGCGACCCTGTACGCAATTTCTTTATCGAAAATGCCCTCTATTGGCTAGAGGAATATCATATCGATGCCCTACGTTTAGATGCCGTTCATGCCATTTATGATTTTAGCGCCCAACCCTTTCTGCAACAGTTGGGGGCAGCGGTGGAAGCATTGGATCAAAAATTGGGATATACCCATTATTTGATTGCGGAAAGCGATCTCAATGACGTGCGCGTTCTCCAGTCTCGCGAGACGGGTGGGTGGGGCCATCATAGTCAATGGTGTGACGATTTTCACCATGCTCTCCATAGCGTGTTAACCGGAGAGACTTCAGGATATTATCAAGATTTCGGTCAGGTGAGCCATTTGGCGAAGGCTTATCAGGAAGGTTATGTGTATTCTGGCCAGTATTCTGTTCACCGTCAGCGCTCCCATGGGAACTCTTCGTTAAGCTATCCAGGGGAGTGTTTTGTGGTCTGTATCCAAAATCATGACCAAGTGGGAAATCGATTAGCGGGCGATCGCCTCTCTACCTTAGTCGGATTCGATCGGTTAAAATTAGCAGCAGCCGCTGTATTGCTCTCTCCCTTTATCCCCATGTTATTCATGGGCGAAGAATATGGAGAAACCGCGCCCTTTCAGTATTTTATCAGCCATGGCGACCCCAATTTAGTGGCAGCCGTACGCAAAGGAAGAGCCGAAGAATTTAAGTCATTTGGTTGGCAAAAAGAAGTCCCTGACCCCCAAAGTGTGGAAGTATTTGAGGAATCGACCTTAAACTGGGAATTAGGGCAACAAGGAAATCATAAAATTCTGCGATCGCTCCATAAAACCCTCATCGCATTACGCAAAACTCATCCCGCTTTAGCCTCCCTTAAAAAAGAGCATACAAAAGTGATACATCCCACGGATACCTCCGTGATTATCCTCCATCGTCACGCTAACACTTCCCATCTCTATATCTGTCTAAATTTCAACTCCGATCCGATTACCTTCACCCCCTCCATTCCTCCTGGAGTTTGGACAAAAATCCTCGATTCTGCCGATCCACAATGGAGCGGTTCCGGACAAACCAACCCCCAAGAACTGAGCGCAGGCAAAGAAATCACTCTCTCCAGTTGGGGATTTGTCTTGTATACTCAATCCTAGCATTAAATTCTATTGATTGTGTACCAAATACCCTTTCTATTAAGGCAAATTGCTCTCAGCCCTTTGTTAGCACCTTTTTAAGCGCCACTTCGGAGAAAAATGTTATAACTCCTGGATTGACGCTATAATCAATCCGAACTGTTTTTCTGATATACTACTCTATGAAAATTCCCACCGCGACCTATCGACTCCAATTTACCCCCCAATTTACTTTTGAAATGGCTCAGTCGATTCTTCCCTACTTATCAGAATTAGGGATTTCTGATATTTACGCTTCCCCCATCTTAAAAGCTCAAAGTGGCAGTACCCATGGCTATGATGTAGTCGATCCCAATCAAATCAACCCCGAACTCGGTGGAGAAGAACAGTTTGAAAAGCTCATTAAAGGGGTGCAAAAATACCACCTGGGTTGGATACAAGATATTGTACCTAACCATATGGCCTTTAGTAGCCAAAATCCCTTGTTAGTGGATGTGCTAGAGAATGGTCCCAACTCTCAATACAAAGACTATTTTGATATTGATTGGGAACATCCTTATGAAGGCATTAGACATCGAGTTTTAGCCCCATTTTTAGGTAAATTTTATGGGGATTGTCTAGAAAGTGGAGAGCTAAAAATCCAGTATAAAAAAAAAGGATTTACGATTAACTATTGGGATTGGAATTTTCCGATCCAAATTGAGTCTTATGGCAAAATATTAGACCATAATTCCGAGCGATTGCGAAACAAGCTAGGCAGAACTCATCCGGATTTTGTTAAATTTCTAGGTGTATTGTATGCGATTAATGCTATTCAATATATTCCCAGCAGTGCAGGTTACCGAGAACGGTACGAACAGATTAGTTTTATTAAAAGCATGATTTGGGAATTGTGGAATGACAATCCTGAAATCAAAGCCTTTATAGAAGAGAATATTCAAGTCTTTAATGGAGAAGTGGGTAAACCCGAAAGTTTTGATCTGCTGGATGACTTACTCAATGAGCAGTTCTTTAGGCTCTCTTTCTGGAAAGTTGGAAATGAAGAACTCAATTACCGGCGTTTCTTTACCGTCAATGATTTGATTTGCGTTCGAGTTGAAGATAGAGCCGTTTTCGATAAAAGTCATAAGCTAATTTTGCGGTTAATAGAAGAAAATAAAATCACTGGGTTAAGAATCGATCATATTGATGGCCTGTACGATCCCAAACAATATCTAATTCGATTGAGAAATCAGGCGGAAAATGCCTATATTATAGCAGAAAAAATTATCGAACCTCATGAGAAATTGAGAGTGAATTGGCCAATTGAAGGAACGACTGGCTATGATTTCTTAAATTATATCAATGGGATTTTTTGCTATCAAGACTCAGAGACAGAATTTAACCAGTGCTATAGTCAATTTATTGGTGATATATTGAAATGTGATAAGTTGATTGATGAGAATAAACGCAAAATCCTGGAAAAACATCTAGCAGGAGATATTGATAACTTAGCAAATTTGCTCAAACGGATTGCTGACCAGTATCGCTATTCGAGTGATTTTACCATTTATGGATTAAAAGCGGCCTTGGTGGAAGTGATGGCAGCGTTCTCGGTCTATCGAACCTATATTAGCGGAGAAGCCAGTGGAGAGGAAGTCAATTATGAAGTGAGTACCCTAGACCAAGACTGTATTGCTCAAGTGATTGCCAAGACGCAAGAAAATATTCCTAGCTTTTTGAATGAGTTAATTAATGAAATTAATTTTATTAAAAAGTTCTTGTTGCTACAATTTGATGACAATTTAACCCCAGAAGATAAAAAACAATGGCTGCATTTTGTCATGCGTCAACAGCAGTTCACGGGGCCGCTGATGGCCAAGTCGGTAGAGGATACGGTTTTATATATCTATAACCGCTTGGTGTCTTTAAATGAGGTGGGTTCTACCCCCGGTCAATTTGGGTTTTCTCTAGAAGAGTTTCATGGATTTAATCAAGAGCGGTCTTCAAATTGGCCCCATGCGATGAATGGCACGTCTACCCATGATACAAAACGGGGGGAAGATATGCGCTCTAGAATTAATGTACTGTCGGAAATTCCGGAAGAATGGAGTACCTATATACAAGATTGGAAAAAGATGAATGCGGGGTATAAAGATACGGTGCGCGGTTTAGATGTACCCACTCCCAATGATGAATATTTTCTCTATCAGACTCTGTTGGGAATTTATCCTTTTGATGACCAAGATAAAGGGGAATTTGTACAACGGATTAAGGAGTATTTAATTAAGGCTATTCGGGAAGCGAAGGTAAATACGGCCTGGTTGCGTCCAGATACGGCTTATGAGGAAGGGTTTCTGAAGTTTGTAGATAGTTTATTTAAGGAGACGAAGCAGAATAAGTTTTTACCCTCCTTCCGTCAATTCCAGCAGAAAATTCAACATTATGGTATTTTCAATTCCCTTTCGCAAACGCTGCTAAAAATTACGGTTCCGGGTGTGCCTGATTTTTATCAGGGAACGGAGTTATGGGATTTAACGTTGGTCGATCCAGATAACCGACGGCCAGTGGACTTTAAGAAGCGATTAAAATTGCTTAATGAAATTCGATCGCAGTGGAAAAAGAATAAGTCTGCTTTATTTACCAATCTTCTCCAGCACCCAAAAGATGGCAAAATTAAACTGTTTACTATTGTTCAGTCTCTCAAGGCCCGTCAAGACTATCAAGACTTGTTTCAACGGGGAGATTATCAGAAGTTGCCGGTTAATGGGAGTTTAAAGTCTCATATTGTAACGTTTATGAGGACTTGGAATGAGCAAAGTGCGATCGCGATCGCTCCTCGGTTTTTAACTCAATTAATTAAGGAAGATGAATACCCCTTGGGGGAACAAGTTTGGCATGAAACTCGGATTTCTTTACCCACGGGGTCTTCTGCGGTGTGGAAAGATGCGATTACGGGGCAAGAAATCCAAGGTGAAAATACTCTATGGATGCGGGAGATTCTCAACCAGTTTCCCGTAGCCTTGTTGATTAAACAAACTTCATAAACCAAGTTGTCATCGGGATATTAGGCCAAATGACTTAATGAGTATGCCAAATTTGTTCTCGATAAAAAGCAAAGGCATCAAACATTGCCCCAACTAGACTACAGGTGACTCCAAGCACCAGTAATCCTTCTAGGGGTTCTCCATTGCCAAAAATGGCTAAGAAATGCCAAATGAGGCTTTCTCCGGTTTGAGATAAGGTGGTTAGTCCAGGAATTCGAGTTCCTACATCCAAGCCAACCATAACTCCTCCAATCAGAATCCAAGGAGCAACAAAACTGAGTAAAATGGCTAAACACAGGGAACGGACAAAAATCAGTAAAAGGTTCATATGAGTTATATCCAGTAAACCTCACTTCATGGAGGACAACTGGGTGTCATCCGTTTCTACAATAGGCGGATTTTTTCCATTTCGACCAAGAATACAAAAAACTTAAATGTTTCTTTTTAAATCTTTTTGAAGATATATGGCAAAAAATGAGAGTAAGGTTGGGTGATTTTGGTGTTTTTGTTCTGGATTAAAATGAGAATGTTGAATTTTGTATCAGAGATTACGGATGAGCGTTTGATCCTGAAGCATTGAACCGTATCTATACCTATGAATTCAACTTTGAATTTTTAAGACTATCCTTTTATTAAGGACGTATCTATTAAAAAATCTTTACAACAATCCCTTGAAATCCTCTCAAAGATAGCAAGATTGTCACAAGTTTTTCACATCTCAATTATAAGATAGTTGTACTTCATGCCGAAGGGGTTGATGTGAGGTTCTCCATGGTTACTCTATCTGGTTCTTCATCTGCTAGAAAGATGAATCCTAGCTGTAGCTCTTCTTCAGGGCGTTGGATTGGGATCGGGCTAATGGGGAGTTTGCGATCGCGCATGACTCTCTTTATCCTGTTAGGGGTTGTCCCTATTGTCCTAGGCGCTCTGCAATTGCAAGCTTTCGATGCTGGACGGCTCATTAACCAGGAAAGTGAACAAATTCTTGACCTTCAAGCCCAACGATTAGCCGATCGCGTCACGCAATGGGATCGGATGAATACCTTACTGGTACAAAACCTCAGCCGTGAACCTGGAATCTCTCAACTGACTCCCCAACAGCTACGTCCCCGATTACAATCTACTCACCATACTTATCAAGAGCAGGTTTGGAGTATTGGAGCTGCAAACCAAGAGGGTAGATTGATCGCCCTGAGCGAACAAGAAACGATTAAACCAATCGATTTTAGCGATCGCAAGTGGTTCCAAGGAGCCATGAAAGGAGAACCCATTACCCGTGAAACCATTATCACTCGACAGACGGGAGAACCCGCAGTGATTTTTTCCGCCCCCGTTTATGCAGCAACGGGCGATCGCTTCCATCCCCAAGGAGTGATCCGTATGGGTATGGTATTAACAGAACTTTCTAATGTAATTGGTGTAACCCAAATTGGGAAAACGGGTTTTGCCTTTCTCGTTGATGAACAAGGTCAACTCTTAGCCCATCCAAACCGGCACTTACTACAAAATAACCTTCAGGATTTTAGCTCCTATCCCCCAGTTCAACAGCTTTTAAAAGGTGAAGAAGGACTCTTAAAATTTGAAGATAGCGATCGCATCCATTGGTTATCCATCTCTGTCAAATTAGCCAATGGTTGGGGAGTCGTTCTCATGCAGCAAACCTCCGAAGTCTCTGCTCCCCAGAACTATTATCATCGTTCAGCAATTACCCTCAGTATACTCACCTTAATTATTGTTGGTTCAATCACTTGGCATTTTAGTCGTTGGGTGACTCAACCGTTAACCGATTTGACAGAAGCCGTATGGAAGCTCTCTAAGGGACAGTGGACTCAACGAGTCTATCTCTCGCAAGAGGACGAATTGGGAACCCTAGCCAAAGCCTTCAATCGTATGGCGGCTCAGTTACAGCTCACGTTTAAGGCATTGGAAGGAGCTAAAAAAGATTTAGAATTCAAAGTGGTAGAACGGACCGAGCAACTCAATACGACATTGGAAGAATTAAAACACACTCAAGCTCAGATGGTTCAAAGTGAAAAAATGTCTAGCTTGGGACAGATGGTGGCGGGAGTTGCCCATGAAATCAATAATCCAGTCAGTTTTATTCATGGAAATTTAACCCATGCCCAAACCTATACCAAAGACCTGTTATCCTTGGTGCAGCTCTATCAAGAGCATTATCCCCAACCTCCCGAAGCCATCCAACAAGAAATAGAGGCAATTGAACTCGATTTCCTCAGCGAAGATTTTCCTAAAACCCTGCAATCGATGCAAGTAGGAACTGTGAGAATTCGGGAAATTGTCAAATCCTTGCGTAACTTTTCCCGTTTGGATGAATCAGAAGTTAAGGAAGTCGATGTGCATGAAGGCATTGATAGCACCTTGATGATTTTACAAAATCGCCTTAAATGCTGTCAGAGTTGTGCGGCGATTGAAGTGACTAAAAATTATCAGGAACTTCCCTTAATCAATTGCTATCCCGGACAACTCAATCAAGTCTTTATGAATTTGTTGAGTAATGCCATTGATGCTCTTGATGAACGACAGGATCGATTAGACCGCAAAATTTTGAAAGATCATCCCAGTCGGATCACGATTAAGACTGAAGCTCTAGGAGAGGCATGGGTTGCTATTCGCATTCATGATAATGGCTCTGGAATTCCGCAGTCAGTACAACCTCGTTTGTTTGATCCCTTTTTCACGACTAAACCAATCGGTAAAGGGACAGGTTTAGGGCTATCCATTAGCTATCAAATTATTACCCAAAGACATGGCGGACGTTTATGGTTTCAATCGAGTCCGGAACAGGGTACGGAATTTGTGGTGGAAATTCCAGTGATCAAAGAATAGGGTTTTTCCCCTCTTCTCCATCCCTCGTGGTACAATGATTCCGATTAGGGATTCAAAGATTTAATTGCTGTTTCTGTGCCTGAACTTACCGATCTCGAACAACTCTCTACTGCCCTCTCGTCGCCGAATGGGAAAACCCAACTGAAAACCATTGAGACTCTCAGCACTTTGGGGAGTTCCGGGGAACAGGTGCTGATGGATTTTTTGGCTAAGAGCGATCGCCACCATCCCACTTGGACACAAGGAACGGCATTCCTAAAACTCAGAGCATCTGAGTCTTCTGTGGTGCAAGAGTTTCTCAACCGTGAGTTTCCCCAAGGAATGGTTCCTTTAAATACGGATCGCGATATTGATTACAGTTCCCTACAAGCGCTGTTGATTGAACAGAAGTGGCAAGAGGCCGATCGCCTGACGCTCCTGAAAATGTGCGAACTCGCAGGAGAAAGTGCCATGACTCGGAAATGGTTATATTTCTCCGAAGTGAACCAATTTCCCCGAACCGATTTACACACGATTAATACCCTGTGGCTCGTGTATTCCGAAGGTAAATTTGGATTCTCCATTCAACGGGAGATCTGGTTATCCTTGGGCAAAAACTGGGAAAAACTCTGGCCCAAAATTCAATGGCGCACGGGTAAAACTTGGACGCGGTATCCAGGCGGATTTATCTGGGATTTGACCGCTCCCAAGGGACATTTACCCCTGACGAATCAACTGCGAGGGGTTCGGGTGATGGACTCACTCCTTTCTCATCCCGCTTGGACTGAGTAAAAAAGGAAGACGTAAATTATTTATGCTACCGTGATCGGTAAACAGATGAGATATCTGATTGTTGTGTTAGTGAAGTAAATCGATGATCCAATTGAGAATAAAATCGCTCGCCTTGGGTACGATGTTAGCTGGGTTGCTCTTGGGGGCGATCGCCTGTAGCAATACCTCCGGCGAAAATACTACGGAACAAGCCTCCGAGGACTTACCTGGAGAAGGTATAACCTTAACCCATGCTCAGAGTAGCTTGCTCGAAGAACACTTTCAAACTCTAATTATCAACAGAGCCTTAGAGCAATTGGGATACGAGACTCAACCCCCTAAGGAACTGACCTACCCTGCCATGTTTGCGGCGATCGGTAACGGAGATATAGACTTCACTGCGGTGAATTGGGAAAGACTACACACCGACTTTTACGAAAATAGTGGCGGAGATGAAAAATTAGCCCACGTTGGCGTGCTAACCCCTGCGGTATTACAAGGATACCAAATGGATAAAAAAACTGCCGATGAACATAACATTACCAGTTTAGAACAGCTCAAAGACCCCGAACTTGCCAAACTCTTTGATACCGATGGTAATGGAAAAGCTAATTTAACGGGATGCGATCCCGGTTGGGGGTGTGAGTTGGTGATCGAACACCATTTAGATGCTTATGAGTTGCGAGATACTGTAGAACATAATCAGGGTCAATATTCTGCCTTGATCGCTGATACAATGGTTCGCTACAAAGAAGGAGAACCCGTTTTGTTTTACACTTGGACTCCTTATTGGGTTGGTGGCGTGTTGAAACCTGGTGAAGAGACCATTTGGCTGGAAGTTCCTTATACCGATCTACCTGAAGCACAAGGAGAGGTATCTGAAGCCGATACCACAGCCAATGGCAAAAATCTCGGTTTTGTCGTCGATCGCATTCGGGTTGTTGCCAATAGAGAGTTTGTAGACGCTAATCCGGCAGCTAAAAAACTCTTTGAGCTGGTAGAAATTCCCATTGATGCCATCAATACCCAAAACATGCTAATCCAAGAAGGAGAAGATACACCAGAAGACATTCAACGTCATGCGGATGAATGGATTGCCGACAATCAAGAGTTATTTGATAGTTGGGTCAAACAAGCAATGGAGGCTCAATCTTAATTGCATTTTCTTTTAGCTTGCTATCTATGAACACGCTGGCAGACAAGGGTCTGGAGACCCTTGTTTTGTCGAGCATTATCAGCAAAAAGAAAAGGAATGAGTGTGTATTGTGCAGGTGACGATGGTTGGTGGTTTTACCAGAATTCATATCCTCTGGCATATTTTTTGAGTCCAGTTTTAATCGGTAAACAGAGGAGAGATCTAATTGTTGTGTTAGTGAAGCAAATCGATGATCCAATTGAGAATAAAATCGCTCGCCTTGGGCTCAATGTTAGCTGGGTTGCTCTTGGGAGCGATCGCCTGTAACAATACCTCTGGTGGCAATAATACCACAGAAGCTTCTGGCGGCTTACCTGGGGAAGGAGTAACAGTCATTGCCGCCCATACTAACTTGCTAGAAGCGCGGTTTCACACTGAAATTGTCAACAAAGCCTTAGAGAAATTGGGATACGAGACTGAAATTCCCAAAGAACTTACTTTTCCAACCCTCTATGCAGCGATCGGCAACGGAGATATACAATACACTGCTGTAAATTGGGAAAGGCTACACACTGAATTTTATGAAAATAGTGGTGGGGATGAAAAATTAGCCCACATTGGAGTGCTAACCCCTGCGGTATCACAAGGATACCAAATCGATAAGAAAACAGCCGATGAATATAAAATTACCAATTTAGAACAGCTCAAAGACCCTAAAATTGCCCAACTCTTTGATACCGATGGTAATCGAAAAGCCAATTTAACGGGATGCGATCCCGGTTGGGGGTGTGAGTTGGTGATCGAACACCATTTAGATGCTTATGGTTTGCGCGATACTATTGAACACGATCAGGGTCAGTATTCTGCTTTGATCGCTGATACGATAGTTCGCTACCAAGCCGGCGATTCTGTCCTATTTTACACTTGGAATCCTTACTGGGTTGGTGGTGTATTGACACCAGGTGAAGAGACTGTTTGGATAGAAGTACCCTATACAGCTCTGCCAGAAGCACAAGGGGAAGTGTCCGAAGCCGATACCACAGCTAACGGTAAAAATCTCGGTTTTGTTGTCGATCTCATGAGGATTGTTGCCAACAAAGAGTTTGTGGAAGCCAATCCTTCTGCTCAAAAGCTCTTTGAAGTGGTAGAAATTCCAATTGACGATATTAATGCTCAAAACATGCTAATGCAAGAGGGAGAAAATACCCCCGAAGATATCGATCTCCATGTGAATCAGTGGATTGCCGACAATCAAGAGTTATTTGATAGTTGGGTAGAACAAGCGATGGACGTTGAATCTTAATCCCCTTTTCTTTTAGCTTGCCATTCATCCATACTTTGGCAGACAAGGGGCTGGAGACCCCTTGTTGCGTCGAGCATCATCAACGAAAAGAAAGGGGATCAATGTTTATTATGCAGATGACGATGGTTGGTTGTTTTACTAGAATTCATATCTTCTGGCAGGTCTTTTGATACCAGTGTATTGTTTTCAGTCACGGCGATCGCAATCAAGGGGCTAATCGCGGCTTGTCTTAGTCCTTGACGAACCAGTTCATTTAAATACCGCTGTTGCAACTTGTACCATTCTTTCCAGCATTCGTAACGCTGTTTAGTCAACAGCTTAGTTAATCCAGTCCCTTCCTGTCTCCAGTTAGAAGGTAGAACCTCATCCAAAAAAGCTTCCAATACCAAAGTATCTTGAATCGTGCCTAAGACTTCCTGAATTTGCTTAATCTCCTGCACATATTCTTGATAAACCGGCCCATAATGCTGTCTAAACAAGCTCATTTGATAGCGTACCCGTTTGGCTTGTTTGCGCAGATCGTGTAATGCTTCGCCCTGTTGTGAAATCTGGGCTTCAGCCCCCTTGAGAGTTAACCGAGTTTGCCGCTTAATTTTTTCTCCCTCTACAGTTACCCCAACCCACCAAGCCGGATGTAGCAACAATTGATTAATGTAAGGTAACAATAGATCGGGTAATACACTATTAACTGGTAATTCTGCCCAATTCTGATAGTGCGGCTCTTGCAACCATGTGTTTACCGACTGCTTAAAGTTCTTATACGTCTTACCCTTGAGGAAGTTTTTCACGGTTTTGAAAGCCTTAGAGCGTTGTTTGGATAATTTTTGCAAGGCTTTCTCTAATAAGGGTTGCTCCTTAGCTTTTACTTGGGGTTGATATTCTTGCAGAGCTTCTTGCAGCACATCTAAATCTCGCAACTCTCCCAGAATTCTGGCCATTTTACCAATCCGCTTGTTACTCATCTGGGGGGGTAAGTCTAAAATGGGGGCAAAACCGGTAACTGCACTGCGTAAGCGTCGCATTCCAACCCGCATCTGGTGTAAATCTTCCGGATCTTGGTCAGCTAAAACCTTCTGTTCATAGGAGATCGCTTTGCGGAAATATTTTTCCATACCCAGATAAGCCCAATCTCTTAACTGTTGCGTTTGAGAGTGTCGCTGTTGAATCATCGTCTATGCCCCTTACAATCAAATGAATCGCTTTAGCCATTTAGGATATCTTAGCTAAGAAGGTCTAGGATAACCTACTTACACTCTCCTAGTAATCTTTAATTATCAAAACTTCACAACCTCAAATTGTATCCGTTAGTACAGAGAATTCTCCGCTGCGTTCAAACTGACTTACCCATGGCGATCGCCCAATTGATCGACACAAACGAACCTTGACCCATCCATCTATTGAAATTGGTCTCTAAGCCCTATATACTAAAGTATAGATTAACCTTTTTGCCAATTTACAGATTATTATGCCTCTCTACGATTATTTCTGCCCTAGTAATAATCGCCGGGTCGAAGTTTTTCATTCCCTGAATCAGACCATCGAAACTTGGGGGAAACTGTGTGAATTAGCCCAGATTGATCCTGAACATACCCCCTTAGATGAACCTGTGCGTCGTTTGGTGAGCGCTCCTATGCTTAGCATTCCCACAAGCAATAATGATTACAAAAATTTAGGGTTTAGTAAATTAGTAAAGCGGGATGACGGCGTTTATGAAAACGTCACGGCAAAAGACGGAGAAGACCCCATTTACTATCGAAATAAAAGCTCTACCCATGGTGCTGACTCAAGTAACTAAATTCCCCTTCAGCTTAAACCATCGCTTCAATGAAGCCTTGAGAGGCTCAGGCAACTAACTTAACCCATTACCCAGAAAGAACTGTTATTTAACAAGGGGCTTCAGCCCCTTGTTAAGTGTAGTGTCAGCAAGACAAAAAGCATTTACATGGGAGGGGCTGTTTTCGTGCCTAAATGGATAGACTTATCTGCACCCCGATAAGCATAATCAATGCCTAATTCTTTACAGAAATCTGCCAAGATGACATAAGTAGAACGCTTTAATAAGACTCCTTGCACAAAGGGTTGTACAGGGAAATCTTGGTCACCAACAGCATTTCCATTCACATCCAAGGGACGATTTAGGTAAATGTCAACATTGGGAAAATTCGGAATAATGGGAGCATCGGTCATATACTTAGGTTTGTATTTATCCGAAAGTAGGTTAATAAACCGGATGTCCCCGCTTTGGACTGTACCAATTCTGATTTGGAAGGGTGAGGTTAAATCTAATAACCGAGCATAACACCGGTTATCAGACAGGATATATCCTGTAGAAATTACTCGCCCCCCAAAGAAGAGCCGACATTCTGTTTCCTGTTGATAATTTTCGATCTTTTGTAAGTCTGGATCGGCAGCAGCTTGCATGAAATTACGGATTTTATCTCGCAGGACATCACCCCCTACACCACCGCGATCGGAAGATTTCAGTTGCCACCAGTCCCAGCGCTCTGCTGTTCCTCCGGGCCATCCATCATGCCAACTGATGGGGCCATAATTATCATGGGGGAGACCATAGTATCTAGCTGTACCAAAAGAAACTCCTGTACCTCGCCAAGCTTGCCACTTGGAGAAATCCCGATTGGCGGCTGCTTCTGCATGAGTCATGACAGTAGAGATGGTAATATCGTTGGCACCCCAACCCAAATCTAGGGCTAGGGATGCAACTTCTTTACACATATTGTCAATCTGAATATTAGTAGGGGGATAATCTCGCCAAGCCACTCCTCCCATACAAGAGCAACAGATACTGACGGAATTAGCATTGCGGGCATAAGTATGAGTCCGCAACATTTGGTCATAGCCGGTGTGCCGTTTAACCGTGCCATCACTCATGACTATAGTATGGTAATGACCAGGAGTTGCCCAGTTATAGTGAGTTCCACTCCAGTGTAAATAGATTTTCCGAATGATTTGACCCATAAACTTGCCTGATCCTAAGATATCGACCTCATTATATTTCAGGGATTTCGTCTAGAATATTAAAGTTGGGCAAAAAAGAAGCTTTCTTTAAACAGAGCGATCGCCTCGATCCGCAATTTAGCCTAGTTCGTGACCCCTCTCCCTTACCCACAAAATCTCCAAGATCGAGTAAAAGTCCTCTCCCCAAACAGGTTCAGAATGCACCATAATAGGAAACAGAACTGGCCAAGGTTTTGGCTAACTCCACCCTTCACCCTATAACTGAATAAAACCTCCTACCACCATGACTGCCATCGTGCATTCCCTCTTTGATGCCCTTGCTCCTGAACCTTCTGAAGACTCCTTATCTGCCAGTACCCTAAAACTCGCTGTTGGAGATGCCCGTGAAGTCCTTGAACAACAACGACAGAAAAACCAAACCCTAACCACTAAACTCAATATATTATTTGTAACGAATG
The DNA here is from genome assembly GCF_017746885.1 of Roseofilum sp. SBFL. Lineage (NCBI taxonomy): Bacteria > Bacillati > Cyanobacteriota > Cyanophyceae > Desertifilales > Desertifilaceae > Roseofilum > Roseofilum sp. SBFL. Next base: position 24,341 of record NZ_JAGHZH010000190.1, read on the forward strand.
GAGCTTTGCTGACCAGTTTAACCCTATCTCGGTTGGTGTTAGTACCTAACCTGATCGCAGTTGCTGAGTTGCTGGGCTTTCTTGTAAACTTTACATTGCTGATTTCAGCATTTCTCCCTCGGCAAATGGCAGTCAGCCCCAATTTAGGCGATCGCAAATTCCTCGAAACTTACCTCTCCCTCTCACCAGAGGAATATCAACTACAAATGTTGGTTAACTGGTCAGAAGCCTATAATGCCAATAAACAACGCCTTGATGATATCTCCCAATCCCTCTCCTATGCTGCTTATGGGACTTGGATGTTGGCGCTGGTGATTCTGACGGATATGGTAGTGGCTAACTTCTCTCCAGGGATGGCTTGTTTCCCTACTGTTTTGACTTACTTTGCCCTATGAGTTCCACTGCGGACAATCCCAATCCTCCCAAAAAGAAAGTCAACCTGCCGGAACCGGATCAGGATAATATTACGGTACTGACCAATAAGTTACCCAAAAGGCCAATTTTGCCGTGGAACCGTTACGATTCTCCTTGGCACGATCCAGAAAAGAAAGATTCTTTGAAAGAAGAAGACTCTAAGATAGCCCCGAATTTAGAACGTGAAGAGGCTGAAACTCCAGAAGAAACGCAAAAAGGAAATACAATTCCATTTAAGCGCCATCAAGGATAGGTGTACCGATTACTGATTGCCCATTACCATAATTCTAATTATCCTGGGGGAACATTTCCCCGGCGATTTTGGTGGTATGCCAGGTGGCAACCGGTGCATACAGCGACTAGATTTTCTAAGCGGTTATCTTCTGGGCGAAAATTACGATGATGAACATTTAAGGTCATTGCTCGGCGCTCTGCAACTGATAGACTGTTGTTTTTCTCATTGGGTCGAAGACATTGTTTACCACATTTCTGGCAACGCCAAGATGCGGCTTCTTTGACAGAAGCGGCGATTTCTTGCCAGTTTTCAGGGTAGCGATCGCGGGACATACCGATGAAAATTTTATCTGTATTATAGTCAATAGTAATGGTACTAAGTGATAATCATGACGACGGCTAACTATATCAACGTTATTGCAAGACCATTCGTGTATTCTCCGACCTTATTCCCTATTCCCTAGCGCGAAGCGCTATAAATGAGCCGATCGCCCCAACGATCCGGATACAATGTAAATTTCCATGAGATCGCCAAATGCTGATATGACCACCCTAAACCCTTCAGCGCAACAAAAAATTGCCTCACTCCAACATCAAGCGGTTTCCCTACTTCTCTATCAAAATGTACTCCATCATGAAGTCGGGCAAGCCTTTCTGAGCCTCTTAGACCAACTCAATCAACCCGAACCCAATTCCCTGGAGTGTCTCAAAGCATACGGTCATTGGTTTAGAACCCTGGCAGATGTGCAAAAAAGTTGGTCAGATTATCTGCTGGCACAAATTGTCCGAGACCATAACCCCTTTACGAGCAAAGTGCAACACCTTGCCTTAGCCAAAATTCCTAGTCCCCTGATCGCTGCTGCAAGGCAGGATTTACAGACCCTACAAACCCTCTGTCAAGGAGAACCTCCAGTGGTGGAACAGATCGGTTTGTGGGTGCAATGGGTGGCAAATCTGCCAGAACCTCCGGTTTCCTGGGTAATGGACTCTTCTGCTCACCCTCTGCTAGGAAAAACTAAAAACTGGGCGGATGCACTGCCGGAATTAATCCGTTATTATCAAAACCATGGAACTGGAATCTTTGGTGAATATCGAGCCTTGCGCTGGCAGTCGGGAGAATTAAAAGGTATCTCCTATCCCGATCGCATTCAACTCAAGGAATTAGTGGGATACGAAGAACAAAAACAAGCCCTCTTACAGAATACCGAAGCCTTACTTGCTGGCTCTCCGGCGCTTCATGTCCTCTTATATGGCAGTCGCGGCAGTGGCAAATCGTCTTTAATTAAAGGATTACTTCATCAGTATCATAGCTTACGCTTAATTGAAGTAACGAAGTCCGACCTTAAAGACTTACCCGACATTGTCGAACGGCTGCGGGATCTGCGGCAAAAGTTTATTATCTTCGTTGACGATCTCTCCTTTGAAGAAGATGATAATGCCTTTAAGTCTCTGAAAGTCGTCTTAGAAGGCAATTTAACCGCTAGACCTGATAACGTCATTGTTTATGCTACTTCCAACCGTCGTCACTTAATCCGGGAATTTTTTGGCGATCGCCCCCGTCCTCAAGATGCCGAAGAGATTCACTATTGGGATACAGTACAAGAAAAGCTATCGTTTAGCGATCGCTTCGGCTTAACCCTCACCTTTGAACCTGCCGATCAAAGAACCTACCTGCATATGGTGAAACATTTAGCCACCCTTAATCAAGTTTCTCTCACGGGTGCAGAATTAGAATATCAAGCCTTACAATGGGCAACCCGCCATAATGGGCGCTCCGGCAGAACCGCACGGCAGTTTATTGACTTTATTAAATCTCAAGGCAATAGCACGAGCAATTAAATCGCCAATAATAACATTGCTTGATTTTCTCGGCATCCATTACCGTCAAAAAAGCCAGCAAAAATGGCCCCTTGTCCGGACAGCAGCGAATAGGAGATAGTGATAGGCAGTTCATTCACCAGTCATCAACCCAGACAGGCCACAGTATGCTCTTTTCCCTACTTACTCGGCTTTTGCTGTGGCTGCTGATTGCAGTCATTGCTTACGCGATTCTCCTGCAATGGATTCCCAAGAAATATTATACCTGGTTAGGGGGAATCCTGATTTTTACCTTGATTATCCTCACCTTCTTCAATCCCAGTGCGGTGGTAGTGGCAGACATTTGGAGATTGTGTGTTTTTCCCCTCACCCCCCTAGGACTCTCGATTACTCTGATTTTATCGGGAATGTTGCACTTCAAAGGCAAGGAAATTGCCAAACCGGGAAAAACACTGCTCTGGTTTGGGTTCGCTATTTTAATCCTCTTTAGCCTGCCCTTGGTTGCTTATAGCTTGGCATATCAGGCAGAATCAGAATCCGTCAAAAGTACCCAACAACGCTATCTGAACTGTCAAGCCGCTTGTCCAGTTCCCCTCATGGAACAAGCACGAATTATTGTTCTCTTGGGTCAAGATACAACGCAAGCCGTGACGACCGAAAATTATCGCCATGTGCAATTGAGCGATCGCGGTAACCTAATTTTTCATACCCTAGAAATATTTTGGGCCTCCGTTTCCCAAAATCAAGACCCACAAATCATTGTCACCGGACGCTCTAGGGTAGAAAGTCTTACGCTTACCGAAAATACGAACGAAGCCCAAGATATTGTCAACTTACTCCAGCGTTTTGGAGTCCATAATTCTAATCTCCAACCCATTTCTCAAGGAGATAATATCTATCGTGCTGCCCTACAAGTGAGCAAAATTCTCGAAGTTCAAGGATTACAAGGAACCCCGGTTATTCTGGTCACCTCTGCCTTACAAATGCATCGCGCAGAGCTGACCTTTTCCGAGTTAGAAATCAAAGTAATTCCCAGCCCTACAGACTTCATTACCATTCAAAATGCCCCGATGTGGAAAAAAATCACCTTAGCAGATATTATTCCCAGTTCCCAAGCCCTCACCTTAAGTACGAAAGTCACCAATGAATACTTAGCTCTGATCTACTACTTTTTACGGGGATGGCTCTCCCCCTTTATCTAAAATGAATAATACCAAATCCGGATAGTATAGGCATAGTTAGAGAGAAATGAGAGAAAGATGGCTCAAGGGGTGACAAGGTAGCTCAAAGGTCGCTATAGCGACCTTTTTCGGTAGTATTTTGCTGAAAACCTCAACTCAATGGTCGCGATCGCATAACTATAGCATCAGGTTAGAGGGTTACTTGCCCAAAAAATCGCTAGAT
>NZ_JAGHZH010000191.1:0-27225 GCF_017746885.1 Roseofilum sp. SBFL
GTTCGAGGATTTTCTGGTACAATTGAGGAAGCATTTTTATATTTTTGTGGTCTCTACACGACCACTTTACTCTTTTACCGATCGCCTCCTCAACCCACCACTCTCTCTACCATTGAGCCTCCTTGTCACCCCTTGAGGTTTCAGTGTTGAACGCTGTCCTAACCGACTCTTTCTCTGCTCTAGCGCTTTATTCAGGGTTCATTCAACCTTTAGAAATTTTCTGCGTTAATCGCTGAGTAAGCCACTCTAATAGGGCGGGTGAATAGCGCTTAATTACATGAATTGCTTTAGCCGTTGGATCGGGAAAAACTGCGGCTCGATTCTTGATAATTCCTTCGAGAACATTGGCAATCACCATTGCTGGGTTCGTGGCTTCACTTTCGGGGAAACCGGCAACAGTTGCCGCTAGAGTGCCGTAGCGGGGCGATCGCAGAATTGGAGTCCGGCTAAAATAGGGATACACCGCCGTAACCTTAATATTGTAGGGTTTCAGCTCATCTCGCAGACCCTCACTAAAGCCGCGCAAGCCAAATTTACTGGTGGCATAATGGGTTAAACCACCCGGTGCTAACCAACCGGCAACCGAGGAAATATTGACAATATGCCCGGTTTTACGTTCAATCATTTCCGGCAAAAATTGGGTGGTTAACCGCATGGGAGTAAGCAAATTCAGCTCCATCAGTTGTTCCCATTTTTGAGTCGGTACTTCATCAATGCGCCCAAATAGGGCAATCCCAGCATTATTAATCAGAATATCAATCGGCTGATTGAGCGCTTTGACCTGTTGATAAAGATCCTCACATCCCGCCCTAGAGGTTAGATCGGTCTCTAGAGTAGCACGAATTCGATCGCTCGAGCGAATATCCAGGGTTTCCAGCGTTTTGGCGATCGCCTTTTGATCAATATCTGTTAAAATTAATCGACTTTCTGCCTTAACCAATTGTTTGATAAACTCCTGACCAAATCCTCCCGATGCACCGGTTAGTAATACAGTTGCGTTTTTCAGTTCAGTCATGTTTAGGGAATAGGGAATAGGGAATAGGGAATAGGAAACCCCCAGTTTGATTGAATTAATTATTCATTAATTCAGGCTTTAGAAACGAGCAAACCACCGACAATCACTAAAATTGCACCCACACTGAGTTTAAGTGGATCGACCGTTTTCCATTCCAGAAAGATGATTAAAGCCAACACTACCGTAATTAAAGTATTCATGTTGTAGAGGGGAACCAGCTTAGACAGAGGAGCTTGATATTTGATTAACCCTAGGGCGACAAACCCCGTTCCTAAGCCCCACAGTATGCCAAGCATGGAGGATGAAATCATTGCACCAGTTGACGGGAGGGGGGCAGGTAGGACTTGCTGCATGATGGCTCCCACCAGACTCACCATTACACCAATGCAGATCAAATGAGCGCCTACAGGCATTCCTGCACTGGTACTGACTTTAGCAAATATTCCGGCTACGCCATATAATAGGGCCGGAACGAGTCCACCAATAATTAATCCGAGTTGTTGGGGTGACATATAGGGTAGAGTGACCGTAATTATTCTTCTAGTTGATTACGATAGAGCGATCGCACCAAATTATCTAGCTTCTCATCTGAGCAACACTCAATCACAGCAGCAAACCCATCCACTAACTTAGCCGCCGTCTCGCCCAACGTGGGACTCATATCCCAAACATCCCTCGCCCAATCTTCAGGAATTTGCTCCTCAAAAATTAAGCGCTCTAATAGTTCTCGGTTTTCAGATTTAGGCAGGGTCATCGATCGTAGCCTGGATTGGGTGATACACAAAAATCATAATATAGCGCTTGGCGCTAGGGAATAGGCACGAATAGCAAGAGCTTGCATGATTTAGGGGCAAGACTTCAAGCTATGTGCCCAACTCCCCATGACTACTGCCCATCTCCCACCAATGTAAACCCAGCCCAAGCTTGTGGATTCGGAAAGGTTTCCATCGTAGTTAACATGGCTTGACGCAAAGCAGTCGCACGATTATTCGTTGTCGGGAGTTCCCGATAAAAGGTCTGCATTAACTCGGAGGTAGGAGCATCAGGGACTGCCCACAAGGAAACCAATACACTAGGAGTTCCAGCCGCAATTAAAGAGCGCGATAAGCCAATAATGCCATCTCCAGTAATCTCTCCTCGTCCCGTATTACAGGCACTGAGAACCACCAACTGAGCGGTTAAATTGAGATCCAGAATTTCCTCGGAAGTTAGCCATCCATCAGTCGCGCGTGTATTTCCTGTGGGAGTTAGGGCTAAAGCTCCAGGCGTGCGAAATCCTAGGACTTCTAGCTCATCCAATAAGCCATGGGTGGCTAAATGAATCAAAGATGCTCTTTCCATCTGCTCGGTAATGTTTGGCTCGGTTGCCTCGGCTCCAATCAGGGCTTCAGTGCCCAGTAAATCAGCGATTACGATGGCTTCAGTTTCGGCTCCGGGGAGGGAAGCGAGGGGTTCTGGTTCGGCTTCGAGGGACTCAGCTAGGCTGGGCATTTTTGGGTTTCCAATGACTAATGCTTCGCTGAGATTGGAGGATAATTGTCTAGCCCGTTGGCGAGCGAGTCCCAAGACTTGAATGGAAGGAGCAGTGAGTACGGTATGCTTCTCAATGAGATAGACACCCTGTTGATCTTGCAATGCAGGAAAGGGGACTAAAAATAAACTGCCGTGGGGTATAAAAATAATTCGCTCTTGTGGATCGCTGGGCAGTAAGTCCACAATAGGTTCAATCAGAAGTTCGTAGCTTTTCTTTAAGCGACGATTAATGCGCCGTTTCTGGGTGTCGGTACTGGGTTCGGTTTCATTTTCTTGTACTCCGGAACGGGTGGCTTGTACCCACTGATTCACGCCCCGTTGAATGCCGCGACTTCTGCCAGTTACGGCAGCAACGCGGGTACGTTCGGCGGCATCTTCTAGGGTAATGCCTAAGTCTTCTAAGTTTTGCGATCGCAACTCAATCAGTCCATTGGGCTTAATCACCCATATATATAGAGTGTCTCCCACAATAGAATATTGCACGAGCGTGGCTTGCTGTTCCTGAGCAATGCGGCGAATTTCCCCTAAAGTAGGTGGATTGGGAGTATCAAACGTTTCTGAAGGCTTGCCGCTTAATCGAGCAGCGAGGAGTTCCACAAATGCCCTCGCTCTGGATCGTTCAGCGATTTCTAGAGCAGCTTCAGCTTGCTTTTCAGCCATTAGTGCTTGTTGTAATTGTTCATAAGTGGTCACTTGGGTTTCAAACAGAGACACTTTATCCCTATCCCGTAACCCAGGGCGCAGAGATTCCCAAAGGGTAATCGCTTCTTGCAGTGGGGGAATAGCACTACGATAATCATCTTGACTGATATAGAGTGCGCCAATTTGATTGAGAATTATACCCGATCCGGCGCGATCGCCAATTTGTTTCCGTAGCTCTAACGCCTGACGATAATAGTCTAAAGCCGTTTGCACTTCTCCTTGAGAGCTGGCAACTTCACCCAAATGGGTTAAGCTACTGGCTATACTGGCGCGATCGCCCCTTTGTTCTCCTAACTCAAGCGCCCGATTCAGAAAAGATTGAGCCTCTTGCACCTGTCCCAAATAGCCATAGGTAATACCCATTCGATCGAAGGTATTACCCAGTCCAAAGTCTTTGCCCTCATAGCCATCCGGGAGCAAGTTATAATATTTTAACGCTGTTTGTGCAGACTTTAGCGCCTCTTGATACTCTCCCATCTTATTCTGCACCCGCGCCAAACCATTATACAATTCACCTCGATCCTTGGGCAGCTCATAGAGTCCTCCTTCCAGAGGAATGCCTCCTTGTTCCTGCTCTTTCATATTCTCCAGCGCTGCTTGCAAAGCCGATCGCGCTTGGGGATATTGTCCCAGTTTCTCATAACTATCGGCTAAACTGGTCAGGGATTCTCCAATTCCTGGTAAATCTTGCAAAGACTGACGAATGGTTAATGCTTGGCGACGGATGGTAATCGACTTTGCATATTCGCTCAGTTGGCTATAGATATCCCCCATACGATTGAGACTATCGGCTTCCTTGCGGCGATCGCCACTCTCTTGATACACTCCCCTAGCCTGAGCAAACGTCACCAACGCTTGCTCAAAATTTCCCTGCTGATACGCTTGTTCCGCTTGAGCAAACACATCCAAAGCATCATTACTGAATAAACACACCGTCGCTGGAGTAACCGGGCACTTTTTCTCCACCAATGGGTTATTTTGCAGATCTAACGCCGTCAATTGGCGTAAATTGGGGAAAGATGGGGGGAGGTTGCGGATTTGGTTGCGATCGAGAATTACATAACTGAGATTCACTAAACTCCCTAAAGGTGAAATATTCTCAATTTTATTCCCCGACAATAATAAAAAACTGAGCTGACTTAAATTTCCTAAAGGCGTAATATCTCGAATCTGATTAAAACTCAAATTCAGTCCCTTCAAATGCGTCAAACTCGACAATGGGGCAATATCCTCGATCTCTCGATTTCCTAAATCCAGATTAACAAACTCCCCTAAAACCTGCTGCGCTTCCCCACACTCTGACGTTTCCGCCATCTTCAATAACACCGACACAGTATACTTTTGAGCATCAGAAATACTCCGATCCTTGCACCAATCCTCAAAAGATCGAACCTGACCTACGGAAGGACTACTGAGTAGAACATCACTCCAGATATAAGTCCCCAGAACCGTACACAAGATAACCCCAAAAAACTTTTTGAAGACATAACCCATAATCATGCTCTCTGCTGATGTCAATTCTCCATAAATACCGAAAGATTTACCCAATCTTTAAAAAAGTAAGAAGCAATAGTTTCAGTTCCTGAACCTTCCAGCACTGCCGCCGTTTTGGGATTAGCTGCATTAGCGATGGCAGGTTTGCATAAAAGCAAGAAAGAGGTTTAATCTGAAATCCATCTAAAAATTATACCCAAAAAAACCAGAGATAAATATAGGAGTGAACGGCTGTTCACCCCTATATATGTTTTACGCTATATTTCTCTAGATTACTGCACTGGATGTTGTCCGTAAAAAGGGAGAGCATCCACCCAACTGTGTCGTTCTCCCTGTTTCCATCCTAAGTGTGCCAACTCTAACACACTAATAACGGTTTTACCTAAATCCGATGGGTTTTGAATTAAAGGATATGAATGCTGCTCTAAGGTCTTTTCCCATCCTTCGGGGGTAAACACTTGATCCGGAATGAGAGGGATAATGGGATAGGTGTTAACCTGATAAATTGCACCAAACCGCTCTCCTCGTTGTGCAGGCATTTCTACAGCGATGACTGGATGTTGCTCTCGGTGAAACCAGGCTACAGCAGCTAGGGAAGAAATAGCAAACAAGGGTAAATGAAGCTGTTGGGCCAGGGTACGAGCAGTGACCATACCTAGGCGAGTCCCGGTAAAGCCACCAGGGCCTTTAGCAACAGCTAACCAGCTTAAGTTTTGCCAATTTAAGGGTTGAATGAAGGTTCCGAGTAAATGGTGTAGTTGGTTAGAGGTTTCATGGCCGAGGTTCCAGATTTGGAAGCGAGTATTTCCCGTTTGGTCTTGGAGAGCTAAACCGAGTTGGGGGCTAGTGGTATGGAGGGCTAAACCGGACATCTCGTAGGGAATAGGGAATAGGGAGTAGGGAGTAGGGAATAGGGAGTAGAGGCGAGTTCTCCTAGATAATACATTAATCATAATATTTTTATGACTCTTGCCTCTTGCCTTTTGCCTTTTGCCTGACTTCTGTAAGAAATCTATGAGACAAAATGATGGGTAAAGTGATGCATCAGATCGATTCGACCTTTACGGAGCATAGCGCGATCGAGTCGCTCTGTGGTATTGCAAGTCATCATTACCACGAGGCTCTGTTGTAGTTGAATCCCGTCTTCATCAATGACACTTTGATAGAGGGTTCCATCTAATAAACTCAAGATATGTTCGGTTTTAGTGTTGTCTTGCTTGGCGGTGACAGCACGGTCTTGAGCGAGGTTATCTGCTTCGTTAATGACCAGACAAATTTGTTCGAGGTAGGTGGGAGGAACAAAGTTTTCTACGGCATCATGATCGAGAATGAAAATCACGTATCCTAGGGGCATGAGAATTTCTTTGGCTACAGCTTGTGTCCATGCGGTTTTCCCGGTTCCGGGTTCACCATGGACAAGGATAGCCAATTGTTTTTGATCGAGGATGCTTTGTTGTACGCGGTCAGTAAATCCTTGAATGTCAGTGGGAAAGGTGCAGATAGGAAAGTGACTTTGTACTTGTCCGACTCGACTTTGATAGCCACTGAGCATCACGGCGAGGTTATAGGTGGCTTTATTGACAAGGGGGGCAATATTGTCGGCAATCAGGGTATAGCGCCGTTTCCCTCGTCCCAGGTTTTCGATTTGTAGCCATACTTTGGCGTTTTCCCAGCACGCATAGACGGTTCCTAGGATTTCTAGACGCTCCCAAAAGTCTTTGGAGGATTGGCTAGAGGAGGAGTTGATGCCGGTTGTTTGGCTAAAGCGATTGATGGGATAGTAGAAATAGCGATCGAGATAGTATTGGGTAATTACGTTGGGTTGGTCGAGGACGGCAAGGATTTTGAAGACGGTGATTTCTTGTAGACGGTTGAGGACAAAATCAATGGGAATGTGATCGCGACTTACCGATTGTACTACAGGGGTTTCCGTCATGAGTACGTCTTTATAGCGATAGTCAGGAAACGGGGGTTGGGGGGTAATATAGTCCCAATATTCTTCTAGGTTATAGCGCGTGTTTTCAGAAAAGAGATTAAAAACATTAGCCCACCAAGCATATTGGTTGCGACCTAGAGCATCAGCTAGGTCACTGAGAGCGCCCATGGTTTTGTTGTTAAGTTCCCAAAAGTCATTGGCCAGCAAATAGGAAAAATGCTCCCAATCAAATTGACGATTCAAGGGTCGCCAGCCACTGCTTAATAAGCCTCGACTTTGAGCTTGGTTATTATAGTTCGGAGAGTTTTGAGGATAATCGAAATAAAAAGAGTCCATAGTTTACGAGTAAAAAAGGCGTTTTCTCAAGAATCAACCGTTACACGGTTATCAGCTTCGGCTTCTCTTTCTTGGGCTTGGGGATAATTTTGAGATACTCTGGTGGCACACTGTCTATTAACCACACCCCATTATCAGATTGGTAAAAGCAATAGCCTTGATCGTGCAGGGTTTGGGCTGCAATTTCTAAGACAACGGGTTTACCTCGCCGTTGACCGACTTGGATCGCGGTTGCTATCTCTGAGGACAGATGAACGTGATGCCTGGACTGTTTGAGTAGTCCTTGTTTGAGAATTGATCGGATGGCTTTCTGGTAAGTGCCATGGTAGAGGATGTCGGGCGGTTCTATCGGCTCTAGTTGTAAGTCAATGGGATAGCTATGACCTTGATTAGCGCGAATTTTGGTCTGGGTTTCGTTAAAAGAAAATCGTTTTTTATCATTCGTTTTGACTACTTCCTCTAATTCTAGAAAAGAAACGGGAAATTGGTTGGTTTGACAAGCTTTTAGCAGTTGATTCACCTCTACCCAGCCTCCCGATTCTAGGGTTAATCCAATCCGTTCAGGTTGATGACGCAGATGTTTACTCAGATATTTACCGATCTTAGTTAAACGTTTTGGAGTCATGAATCTTCAAATAGAGGAAGCTCTTATTATACTACATTATAATACAAATTAGGGACTGACTTGTCAATTTCGGCAATTACCTTCCTTCTTTTTATTAACCTTTCTCTCTCCCCTTAAATCTGTAACATATCCCACAACAAAGCCACGGAAATAACCAACAAAACCCCTCCAGCCAAGGTATCGAGCAGACGGGGAGTCAGATGGGAGGCTAACCATTGACCTAACCAAACTCCTAGAAAACTGGTTAAAACTAAAGCACTACCCGCACCCAGGAAAACAATCCAAGGAGCATGGGATTCTGCGGTCATCAGCAGGGTTGTAACTTGAGTTTTATCCCCAATCTCGGCTAAGAAAATGGTGATGAACGTAGATACAAAAATCCGAGTCGCAGGTTGACCGGCTTTGGGGTCAGTTTGTGGTTTTTGTTTTAGGGTATCAGGAGGATTGAGGGTCACAGCGATAAAACTCCGTTTCGCGCTTGGCGAACGCTTATCATAACTTGAACTACAGAGTAACATAAAATGCGCTCCTCCTCTATTGGCGATTGCCTAGCGCAAAGCACTATAAATGATCCAAGTTTGATGATAAGGTAGGTCAGAAGTCCTTTTTTTGACTCTTCTTTTCTATGACTCACTCAACAGAAATTCGCTCTAAAATTGGCATTATTGGTGGCAGTGGACTCTATCAGATGGAAGCCCTGCAAAATGTGCAAGAAATCGAAATCGAAACTCCTTTTGGTGCTCCATCAGATGCTCTGATTGTTGGTCAGCTTTCAGGCGCTCAGGTCGTGTTTCTCTCCCGTCATGGTCGAGGTCATCATTTGATGCCCTCAGAAGTCCCTTTTCGAGCCAATATTTATGCGATGAAAAAATTAGGAATTGAATATCTCATTTCTGCCTCAGCCGTTGGCTCTCTGAAAGCAGAAATAAAACCCCGTGATTTAGTGATTTCGCACCAATTTATTGACCGTACAAAACATCGAGCCTCAACCTTCTTCGGTGATGGAATTGTTGCTCATATAGCCTTTGGCCATCCCGTTTGCCACCAATTGAGTCAAGTTCTAGAAGAAGCAATTGAAAGTTTAGACTTACCAGAAATTACTCTACATAAAAATGGTACATATCTGTGCATGGAAGGGCCGGCTTTTTCCACTCAAGCTGAATCTGAACTCTATCGCAGTTGGGGCGCAACAGTCATTGGTATGACCAACATTCCAGAAGCAAAACTAGCGAGAGAAGCAGAAATTGCCTATGCCAGTCTGAATTTAGTTACTGATTATGATTGTTGGCATCCAGATCACGATCATGTAACCGTTGAAATGATTTTGGATAATTTACATCATAACGCGGAAAATGCCCAAAAAGTGATTGAAGAAACCGTACGCAGGCTCCATGAGAATCCTTTCGTTTCTGATGCCCATTCTGCCTTAAAATATGCCATTGTCACTCAACCCGGAGCTATGCCAGAAGCAACACGCAAAAAGTTAGGGCTGTTGATCGATAAGTATTTGGGGAACTTTGATGAGGGTTGATCGTCTGTCCTAAGCTGTTATATCATTTCCCTATGAACATGCATTTAAAAATTGGCTCTCAGCCAATTGCCTATCCCGGGTAAATTGATGCAAAAATTTAAGGATTTGATATTACCCAGGATGTTCAAGATGTCAATTAACCCAAATATATGATCGGTAAACTTTTTGCGTTGGTTAGACAATTGAGAAAATCTGGGCGCTTATCTCGGTGGGTATGGGTATTTTTGGCAACTGTGAGTTTAGCCATTATTTCCCAACCTTCCTTATCTCCCAGTATTGCCCAAAGTGCTCGGATTACGGAAGCAACGATCGCCGAAATTGTTGGTCAACAGGTGTTGATTAATCGTCGTCTGGTGGGGAGAAACGAGAAAGCGAAGTTAGGGGAACGGATTCAAACGACAGGAGCGAGAGTCGAACTGAAATTGAACACGGGGGCGATCGCCCGCTTGGGAAGCCATTCAGCTCTTGTCCTGGGGAGCCAATGCTTTCAACTCCAACAGGGACAGGTGTTAGTTAATGGAGGCAGTAGTGGATGTACCTCCAGTGTTCAGTCGAGAGTCAGGGATGCAACCTATTTACTTGAGAGACTAGAAGAGAATAAAACCCATTATGCCGTTTTAGAAGGAGAAATTGAATTAAGCAATCCTAAGTTACCAAATTTAGCAGCAGTTTCTGTGCAGGAAGGGCAAGAAATTATCATTGAGGCTGATGGTCGTTTTAATCCCGTTCAACCTCTTTCCCATACCACCTATGAAGAGATTCTTTTAGGAGAATTAATGAAAGATTTCTCCACGCCTTTACCGAATCTGATTGGGATTAAACAAACCTTTGAAACCTTATATCCAGATCAACTCTTCCCACCCTACCTCGCCCAACTGATCGTCGATAAGTCTTTCCGTTGTCCCTCTAATTTTGTGGCGACTTACTCTCCAGTTCAAACCCAGCAAGATTGGACAACTCAACTCCGTTTATCACGTTTAACTTCGGCTAGACAAGGCGGCTTACTGATTCAACTTAACATTGTCAATAAACCTCTGACTCGGTATGCGAATGCCGTTTATCAGATCTATGCTTTGCAGGAAAATCGTTGGGTTCCTTTGTATACGAATACTGGAGCAAGATTAATTAATAATCAGAATGGAAGTTTGCCCCCAATGTCTGAAACAATTCCCTTAGAAGCCCTGCGACTGCAAGCCTTAGGGGATAATGTGAATGTAGAGAATTTAGAGTTAAAAGCAGTGGTAAAAATTCGCTATGATTTATCAATGGATGAACGGGATCTAAGTCTAGAGATTGAAGAAACCCAGGCTTACCCAGATATTCCGATTAGTAATTGTTTCCCAAACCATTAAAAATGAATCCCTAAGTAATACAATCTTTTGCAAAGTAAGCCTATTGCGTAGCCTGGAGCGCTATGTTTAGTATTTTAAGCCGCGATACGTGGCTACAGTCAATGCTAATAAAACGGCTGTCCACACCCATCCAGGGATATCTTCAAGGATGAAAAAAAGAGCAGTTAAGGCCATACCAATTAACCCTAGAAGATAGGCTAGTGCAAAGGTGGCAACGGAAAAGATGACGATCGCAATTATCTCTAACATCTGAGGCCTCCCATATTCTCTCTTATTGTAGCGAAATAGAACACTCTGAGCATACATCTGACTCTATTGTTCCCTGCTGCCGACTCCCTACTAGAGTACTTTTCCATAGTGGGCGATCGCCTCCTGCTGATGCCAACTACCTTCCTGAACTTTAAGCCATACCCACAATTGATCGCCATGGGAAAAGTGCCACCATTCACGGGGATGACGCTTAAACCCAGCAAACTCCATAATTCGATTCAGGAGTTGACGGTGTTTATGATAACTCTGCTCATCCGGAGTTTTCCCTTGGGCATAACAATCGGGAAAGGAACGAGGAGAAATTTCATCAATAGGCGATCCCATGTTCAGCTCGATTCCGGTTTGATCCACCAGAGTAACATCTACGGCTGCCCCCGTACTATGGGGTGGAGGGGTTGCTGAATCGAGCGATGGAGCTGCCCAAAATTGATACACTTCCTCTAGAAGGATTTGCCGTTGCTCTGGGGTGAGGGTTTCCGGATTGAAGCCTTGGTTTTTAGCTAGTTGGATGAAGCTATATTCAACCATAAATTCTTGAACGGCGATCGGTCGGTAGGCATCAAAAATCTCAATTTTCCAACCTGGATGATGAGTTTGTAGTTGCTTTTGAGCCATCCAGAGGCGATCGCTAACTGTTTTGCGTAACCAATAGGGAGATTTATCCCCATAGGGTGCGCCCAACTTCTCATAAGGATGGGGAGTAGCCACCGCAAAGGACTCCAAAGGAATCGGTACTAGAGGTTCTTGATGATCTTCAATCCGAATCTGTTGATAAGGTTTTAATACCATAGAGACACAACTCCTAATCGCTCACTTTTGGTGCTTCTGGAACCGGATCGTAACCTCCGGGATAAAACGGATTACACTTTAAAACCCGCGCTCCTGCCAATTGTAAACCCCGCATTGCCCCAAACCGTTCTACAGCCGTCAAAGCATACTCAGAACAAGAGGGATAAAATCGACAACTGGGAGGAAATAGGGGCGAAATTCCCCGCCGATAGACTTGAATAGCCCGAATTATAATGACTTTGAGCAGTTGAGTTTCCCAGAGTTTGAGTTTGAGCATCATATTCAAAAAAGCAAATTAGACTAAATCTTAAAAATCTCGGTCAGTGACCTAAGAAAGTTAAGAGGAAATTGCGGCTGACTTCTGCATCATTTCTTCCCGTAATTGGGCTTCTTTTTCACCATAGAAGAACGAAAGTAGGGCAAAGCGATCTCCATCCGTCACATCCGTTGCTTCATGGAGCAAACTACAGGAAAAAATTACTGCACTACCCGTTTCTGGGCGATACAAATGTGGCCCATATTCTGGAAAGCGCAAATATCCACCTTCATACTCTTCAGTATTTAAGTTTAAAGTCATGGCAAATCGACGATGGGCAGTCGCGGCAGTCGTGTTATCCCGATGTCTGCGGAAAAATCCCCCCCGACTCGATTCATAACAAGCAATACGAAAATCTTCAAAGCGGGTGAAATCGAAATGATAGGCCTTAAGGATTTCTGGACGAATTCGGTGAATCATAAAGTAGCGTAGGCGATTGATTAAATCTGGATCGCTAACAAAGTGATCTTTACGGATTTTATGGGTATAATCATACTCACCTACGGTTTTTCCCTTCTGTTGCACCATGAATCCTGAATCTCCATGACCTTGGGTTCGCCACACTTCAATTAATTCTTGACAAAATTCAGGGGGTAAGACATTAGAAATTAACAAGACTGGGGCAATTTGTGTGAGATGCTGAGGTTCTTGTGGGGCGAGAAGCTGTTTTAAGTCTTCTAAGAGTTGGGTGGCGTGGGTAGAAGGATCAAATGCCTCATGAATTTTGAGGATTTTACAATTGGGATGAATTAAAAGAGAGCAAAATTTCGATTGGATTTGTCCAGGAGGTAAATCAGGCTTCACTAAGTTTAACCCCTGAATCATTTCCGCTGCTTGGTCAGAAATCAGGAAAAAGGGAAATTGATGGGTTTGGGTAAATTCCATCAGCGATTCTAGGGGATCTGTACTGATGCCAATGACAGTGAGATCCCAGGGTTTGAATTGTTCCTGTAGAGCTTGCAGATCTAACAGGAGTTTTTGAGACTCTGGGCTGGTAATCTCTGGAAAGAATAGCCAGAGCATGGCAGCACCCTGGGCGTGACGGCTGTCAAATTTGCCCCCCATTTGACAAGGCAGTATGAAAACGGGGGCATAATTACCAATAGAGAGTTTAACTGAGGTCATTGGGGTAATACTCCTGTAAGGGCTTTAATCATGGTACTTCAGCTTATCTGGTAGGGTAAACTCATAGGCGATCGCATCTGATACAATAACCCCATCCTTGCTTAAGCTCATTCAAAATCCCTTAAATTTGTTCAGTTTTATTATCTAAACGCTCATCCGTGAATCATTCTTCTTCTAGTTCTTCCGATCAACGTCAAAAGACGGTTTTATCGACTCACTATACTCGATTAGGGGTTCATCCTTTGGCTTCTGCGTTGGAAATTCGGCGTGCGTATTGGGAGTTGAGCAAGCGCTATCATCCCGATACGACGGATTTAGATCCAGAGGTGGCAACGCGGCGTTTTCATGAGCTGAATGAAGCGTATGCGGTGTTAAGTAATCCGGAGCGTCGGAGGATATACGATCGCACCATGGGCTATTCTCGGTTTTATGTGGTGCGTCCTCCTGTGGATTTGCGATCGGGGAATTCCCCACAGGATTATCGTTCTTCAGCTTATCTCGATTCGCGCGATCGCGTCAGCGATGCGGAGCCTTATCGCCCCCTGTCGTCGGGGGAACTGTTTGCCCTGTTTATTCTGGGACTGACGTTTATGCTATGTTTAGGATTGGCGATCGCGATCGCCTGGTTGAATCCTGAATTGATTTCACCCACCCTATCCTTACCTCCATCTCCATAGATTTATCGCTTTTTATCTTTTTCTCTGTCTATGTCCCTCCCTACTTCCGACACTCCCCTATACAACCATCCCCTTCCACAAATTGAACAATGGTTATCTCAACTTGGCGGTCAACAAGATAGGGAAGAACTCCACTGTTGGCGATTAAAACATGACAGTTGGATCGCACAAATTTATTTAGAAACCGAACAGTTAATTGTTTGTTACTTAAATGCAGCTAGTGATGGCAGTAATATTAAAAGAGCTTTTAAATATTCCCTGAGTCGTCAAGATATCCAAGATGCCGTTTTAGATGGGCCGTAGGCACTATTGTGGAATAACGGAATCGCTTCCCGAACGCTAAAGGAGTAAAAGGGTCTAGTACAGACTACAAAAACTAAAAATCTTCGCTCAATTGTACCAAGAAATCCTGTCAGCTTCAAGTGAGCTGACACAAATTTAGAGGGTAAAATACCATATTTTATCCTCTTTTTTTCGGTATTAAACTAACATTCAACATTCCTGGATTTCTGTATGATATAATACGAGTGAGTATTCAAAAGGTTCATGTGATTTCATTTTTTTATTTATTGGGTCTTGCCTGGGTACAAGGGTTTCAAAGCAAATATCATTGACTTCAATACAATTATTTTCATTGATTTTGGCTAGATATACATGACAGCGCAATGGGCTATAACAGTTTCTGGATTTGTTGTTCCCAGGTCAATGCTTGCATAATCTTGGCAAATTGTTTCCCCTGTTTTTTGGCTTGTGTGCGGTTGTGGTAAACCCATTCTAAGGTTTCTAAAATTTCTTCAATATCTGAGTTTCCCCAGTCTTCTGTCCCTTGGAAATGGGGATGAGAAGCTACGGGATATTGAGTTTTTAAGGGGTAACCTGCACCTCGGTTGAGCAAGTCTAAATGGCCGGTATTTGCAGAAAGAAGGGTGGGAATACCGCAGGCTAAACATTCCATGGCTGCTAAGTTGGTTCCTCCTTCTGCACGACTGGTAAATATAGCTACGTCAGCTTCTCGGAGAATTTGGGGAATGAGGTGGTTGGGAGTGGGACCGAGGGCGATCGCCGCCTCAGCCGGGATGCCATTTTTCTGCAACCATGGCATAATTTGTAACACGCCATCTTGACTAATTTGAGGTAATCCTTCCACATTCCCAGTGGTGTCTAATCCTACCATCCAACTGGGCCAAGCATTATGCCAAGCGGTGACTAGCAAAACGTCTGGATGGCGGTGGTGAAAGGCTTTGAAGGCGGCAATGATGAGGTCTTGTCCTTTGCGGTATTCGAGTTTACCCCCAGCAAAAATCACGAAGCGGTCTTGACCCCAAATTCCCAGTTTAGCGGCGGGGTGAAATAGGGTGGGATCGATGCCTTGTAAAATAGTTTCCACATGGGAAATTCCAGCACTGGTCAGAACTTCGGCGTTCCAACTGGAACCGGCAATTAGGCGATCGTAGGTTTTGGCGTTGGCGATCGCCTGTTGCTCCAGGTGGGTATCTTCAATAAATACAATCCCTACTGAAGAATGACCGTACACATGCTCCATTAAGGGTGACTTTCCCAACCCATGACCTAAACCATGAAAGATGGGAAAATCAGATTTTAGTGCTTTACCCAAGGACTGGTTTAAGAAGCGCTGAAGGATTTTTTGCTCCTCAAATACCGGACGCAAGAGAACTTGATGCAAGGGGTGCAAGTTCTGGATATTTCCAGGGGGAACCAGTAAATGAGGGAATGTTTCTCGGTTTTTCACCAGTTGTAGGGCTAAATTGAGTCCGTATATTCCCCATCCAGTATGGTTTCCTAGTTGCCAAGTGATACCTATTCCGCTTCGGGGGATGTTGCGATCGCCGGTAGGCGCGGGTTCACGCAGATCTGGGTTAGATAAGTCGTTTGGTGAACCCGCCCCTGCACTGACGCTGGAGGCAATTAATTCTGTGTCCTGGGTGGTAGTGGGGCGGGTTAATTGAGATTTGGGCGACTCTTGTACATCCTGGGTGAACCTCTCCCTACAGGTAACTAATTGGGTTTTAACCGCAGTAATTACAGAATGCCAGTCTCCGCGTGCAGGTTGCCGAAAGAGGCGGACGGTGGGATACCAGGGGCTATCTTCGCGATCGAGCATCCAGCGCCAGTCGGGGACGAAGGAGAGTAATAACCATGTGGGTTTGCCCATGGCTCCCGCGAGATGCACCAGGGAGGTATCCACAGTAATGATTAAGTCGAGTTCGTCAATTAGGGTGGCGGTATCGGCAAAGTTTTGGATAATGGGGTCAAGATTGGTTATGTTTTCTACTCCTGCAAGTTCTTGGGCGCGATCGCCTTTTTGCAAGCTGTAAAAGTCAATTCCTTCTATGTCTAACCAGGGCAGAAGATCGGTGAATTGACAGGAGCGTTGGCGATCGTTACCATGATTGGGATTTCCTCCCCAGGCTAACCCTACCTTGAAATGATCTGATTTTCGGATAGCCCGATCTACCGTAGGAACGAGTCGATCCATCTCTGGGTAAGAAGACGACAAATTTTCTGAATCCGCCCTAACTGGAGCGCGAAGATAGGGAATAGATGCAGGAATAGTATCTAAAGTGGTTCCAAAAATATAGGGCAAACTCATTAACGGGGCCCAGATATGATAATTGGGTAAGGGTCGATCTCGTGCTACTAACCTGACCTTTTTCTTGGGATCTGAGGCATGTTCTTCTATAAAGGTTTCAAACAAACCCATCAGTAGTCGAGGACATTCCAAGATTGTTTTTCCTCCGCGCTCTTGGACGAGAGGTAAATAGCGTAAAAACTGGATGCAGTCTCCAAAACCTTGTTCACAATACAACAGTAAGGTTCGTCCTATAAATGGATCTCCATTCCATCGGGGTTGATAAACAGGTCTATGATTGCTGGCGGTTTGCCATTGATAGCGCCATTCGTATTTTGCCCAACCGTTGCTCAAATCTCCAGCGAGTAGGAGCGCTATTCCGAGGTTGGTGTGGGCTTCAGCGTAGTCAGGTTTTAGGGAAATACAGGTTTGATAAGCCGCGATCGCCCCATCATATTCGCCTATTTTATCCAGAGCAACGGCGAGATTATTATAGGCATCTGGATAATGAGGATTAAGTTCTAGCGCTCGATGATATTCGGCGATCGCTTCTTCAAGTTTTTCCTGTTGACTTAGGGCCACCCCTAGATTATTATGCGCTTCTGGTGAGTTAGGTTCGAGTTCTAGCGATCGATAATAGTGATCGGTTGCCACTTCAAACTGCTTCTGAGCGCCCAGAGCAACAGCCAGATCGTGGTGGAGTTTGGGTGAATTGGGAGCGTGGCTTAAGGCAGTTTTATAGTGGGGAATGGCTTGCTCGATCTGGTTTTCCTGATGGAGTAGAGACGCGAGATTGGCATGAATCGAGGTATATTGGGGATTAAGTTCTAGCGCCTTTTGGTAATGGGAAATTGCCTTTTTTCGATCATTTTTTTGATGGTAACAGAAGGCGAGACTATAGTGAATGCTGGCCCGATCTCGAACTTGGGAAATAACCTGTTTTAACTCCACAATAGCTAGGTCATATTCTCCCTGTTCTAAATAGAGATTGCCCAAATTTTGCTGCGCTTGAGTGTAGTCAGGATTAAGGTGCAGTGCCTGTTGATAATTCTGAAGAGCTAAATCTAGATTCCCCAGGGTTTTGTAAGTTTTGGCGAGATTATAGTAACTTTCGGTATAGTCGGGCGCAAGGGCGATCGCCTGTTGATAATGCTTGAGTGCTTCTGTGGGGCGATCGCTTTGAGCTAAGGCAGTAGCGAGATTATTATGGGTTTGCGGTTGATTGGGATCAACTGTGAGGGAATTTTCATAAGCGGCGATCGCCTTTTCTGTGTCCCCTGCGCTATAGTACGTTACCCCTAATAGATGCCACGCTTGCCCATTTTGCGGATACTGCTGTAATATCTGCCCGCAAAGGTTTGCCGCTTCCTGGAGTTGTCGTCCTTGAATAGCGCGAATAATCTGATTCAGTTGTGCGGTAATATCCATGGGTTGAGTGGGAACGTGGCACAGATCTAGTGTATCGGAATCTCAATCACAAACTCTGTACCCTTGCCCAGTTTAGAATTGCAGTGTAATTCTTTGCCATGTTGTTCAGTAATAATTTGATAACTCATCGATAATCCAAGGCCTGTCCCTCGACCCACTGGTTTAGTTGTAAAAAAAAGATCGAATATTTTCTGGCGATCGTCCTCCCTAATTCCCAGCCCATTATCAGCAATAGAAATCCTTATCCTTTAATTGTGTATTGGTTGCGAAACTGGACTAACTCATTAAATGTAGGGTTAGGGTTGCCCAGAATCTTGATAATAACCGATTGGCGATCGCTCTTGCGTATGCCGCAATAAACTAGAGTACGGCTTGACTTCTTTTTGCTAAAGTAGAAGGATATCGAAAAGCAAAAACCAAGCATTCGATATTAACATCTTGAAAACTAGGGTTATGGGGTTCTGACCAGGAACGCTTGGTTGGGTAAAAGCTCTAAGCAACAAGTACATGTATCTTTTAACATTCCGTACCGCATTGCTCTGCGGAATCGGGACTCTCTCATTGGGTCGAAAGTCTGTGGACATAACGTAAGACGGGAACATAACTAACAAGAGTTAGTCGTGTACGCAGATGTGGGAGAAGCAGAAACCTAAATCGTGAGGTTTAGGAATCACCGTGCCTTGAGCCAGGTGAGGAGGTCAAGTCCCTATGCCCTGTTTGCAAGCGTGAAGCCTCATAGCCATGCATTTGCCCCAGTTTCTCGAAACTCAGCATCCCCTAATTGAGTCCCTGACTCACTACAGCGATCAAGAATTGCTCACCTTATTTCAGCGCCATCCAGAGTCAGGGCGATACTTCACAGCCATCTTTTGTCGCTATAATCCCATCGTTTATACTCTTATTTCCCATTCAGCGCGATCGCCAGTACAAGCTGATTACCTATTTGCTTGCACCTGGCGACATATCTATTATGAACTAGGAGGACTCCATTTACACTCCGGTAATACCCAGCCTGGCTCTCGGCCTCTAACCTTACAAAATGCACTGATTAACTTCACTGCGTTCTGTATCAACAATATGGAGTTGCCCTCGGTTGAATCTATTTATTACAACCTTCAGGAGTGTTCTCCCCCTCTGTGGTGCTATGTTGAACAAGCAATGGATCAATTAGAACCCGTTCTGCGGTTAATGATTCTACTCTCTCAAACCTTCCACTGGAGTGAAACCCGGATAGCTGCTTATTTACAAGCTGAAGGAGAATCCATTTCTCCCTTCAGCGTGAAAACCCAATTACAACAAGGACTTGCTGCCCTAGAAGCAGCTCTACCCACCGATATCCGCACCATCTATTTAAACGATCAAAATTCAGGAGCTTCTGATGAATCCTTTTCCCCTAACTTTTCACCAACCCCTGAACCCTTACAAACTTTCTAAAATAGGATCTCACACTCCCCTAGAGTTTACCCCCCTATTTTGGGTAATGGTGATCGGATTACTCCTACCCTATTATGGTAGTCTTCCTTTAGGGTTGCCCGGTCGTCCAGTTTTCCAAACCCTGGAAGAACAACTCCAAGACTCTAGTCTACCCCTGCGTTGTCATATGCAGGCGATCGCCTTCGATCGAGACCTATCCCTAATCGAGAGATCGGAAACATAGGGTTTTTCCTATTCCCTATTCCCTATTCCCTATTCCCCATTCCCTATTCTGAATGCACGATCGCTATGCCATACGTATGGCTCAAGTCCAAGATCTCAAAGGTCTCAGTGACCTTTTAGCCGAGTGTTTCCACACGTTCCAAGGGTGGAAAATGTGGTTTCGTTGGTTAAGTCTCCTGATTCGTTGGGGAATCTATGAAGACCTAAAACAAAGGTGGTGCAACGCTTCTCCCTACTATAGTTGTTGGGTGGCAGTGTCCCAAAAACACTCAGGTAATGGGGGAGTCACTAAACAAGAGAGGTTAGCGGGAATGGTAGAAGTCTCTTTACGGTCTTGGTCAGACTGGAATCAGTTTGCCCAATATCCTTATATTTCTAATTTAGCAGTCAAACCAGACGATCGTCATCAAGGGTTGGCTCAAGAACTGCTAGACCATTGTGAAAAAACGGCGTTGAAATGGGGATGTGAAGAAATTTATCTTCATGTTTTAGAGAATAACCATCCCGCACGGTGTCTCTACTATAAGGTGGGCTATCGTCTGCAACAGGTAGAACTCAGTTGGAGTAACTTTCTGTTGGGGAAACCGAAGCGTCTCTTTTTGCAAAAGCGTCTCTAAGCGGTGAGTCTGATGAGCGTTCTGAAACAATTAACCGATGATTGGCGATCGCGCCTCAAAATTGAATGTTCTGAGTATTCTCAGGAAGTTCATCAGAGTATTATTGACTGGTTAATCGGGGAAAATCCCGATCGCTTGCTCGATCTCAATCCGGAAGATTGGGAGATTGCTGTAGCAGCCATGGACTACCGTTATCGAATTTTACGAGACCGGTACTTAGGTGTAGCGCCAGAAGTCGCTTACAGAAAACTGATGAAGCGGTTAGCGAGCTTATTTTTGATTCGCAATAAAATTCGCACCTGGGTAGCCTTAAGTCGCGATCGCCAACGCAGTGTAGTGGATGTGCTGCAAGAAGTCATTCAAGAATTATTACAGAGCGATCGCTATCTCAAACAACAAATGGGTTTAATCCAACAAATTACCCCCCAGCGATGGTTACAAAATACCCTCATTTTAGCTACCTTAGAAGAATACTGTCTGCGCCCTATTCGCAATCAACCCCTGCTTCTCTATCGGTTTCTCAACTATCTGCGGCGTAGCCAGCGCGGAGGAATGACCAATATTCCCACCGGTAACTTAGTGCGACTCATTTCCGAAGAACTCAGCTCAGAAGAGAGCGACGATCCAATCAGTCTCTTAGATCGCCAGGCGATCGTCGAATATCAAGACACTCAAACTGATCTGCAACAACAACGCTATCAAAGAGCCGTCGCCAAAGAATTTCAAGCCTACCTACACCAAGCTCTAGGGGAAAAAGCCGCCAATTGGCTAAAATTCTATCTTCAAGGACGCACCCAAGAAGAAATTGCGCCCCTACTCGATCTATCTGTAAAACAAGTTTATCGCCTACGAGAGAAAGTAAGCTATCATGCTATTCGCATCTTTGCCATCAAACAGAACCCAGAATTAGTCAGTCATTGGTTAGATATCTCCCTTCAAGACCACAGCTTAGGCTTAACCCCAAGCCAATGGCAAACCTATCTAGACAGCCTTACCCCCACCCAAAAACAGTTACTCGAACTGCTCAGAGCCAGAACTCTACCCCATGAAATTGCTGAAATCTTAAACTGGAAAACCAGTCAAGTCATTGCAGAATGGAGTAAGCTATATTTAGCCGCTCAATCTCTGCGGAATCTCTAAACACTTTTTGTGCAAAACTCAAATCCTCTGATCAGGGTGTAACTGGCTACTTAAGTATATACCTAAGTGTACTTTCGTTCTTCTGAATTTGCTTTTGTCGAAGTTCTTGGATGAAGGAAATATTCCAAGTTGTAACATCTACCGCGAACACCCATCCTCATTATTGCCAGCACCGATCATGAGCTTACCCCCTCCTGCCTTTAATCATTCTTCTTCAATTTCTACTCTTAATATTGATACCGATCGCCTCTTTCCTTTGATCGATCGGGTTCTCTCCTTTGAAGCCTGCCTTTATCATCAAGTCTTACCTCTAGTCGTAGAAGGAAGTTTAGTCAGATTAGGAATGGTCGATCCAGAAGACAATAGCGCTCTCACGTATTGCCGTCAAATCCTATCGTACCTTCGATGTTCCATTGTCACTCAAAAGATTTCCTCAGACTTACACCAATCTATCCTTAAAGCCTATCTCAATCATATCAGTACTCAACAACAATCCCCTCCTGCCTTACCTGAGCCTTCTTCAAAGCCCACTTCAGCGTCTAAGAGTACCTCAGAATCCGAGCATTGGCAAAACCGACCCACCTTAGTTTTAGATACCGAAGATGCGATCGCCTTAGTCAAAGGAGCAACTCCTGAGTCTAACCCTACCCCCAAACCTTCTCCTCCAGTCGATCAACCCAACCCCACGCAAGGGTTACCCAAGTTAAAAATCCAAGCCCAGTATTTATGCAGTCCTGTTGACGTGCTGGCAACGCTTCCTCCCTCTGTTTTATGGCAAGAATTACTCAGTCGAGTTTTAGTCGGTGGTATTGGACGATTGTTTTTTGAACGTCATCCTCACCATGGGCGAGTCTTATGGAGCTTAAACGGCATCATACAATCTGTTTTAGACAACCTACCCTTAGAACTGTTTCAGGGGGTAATTCATGAACTCAAATTACTCAGTCGCTTACCCCTAATTCCCGTCAAAACAGTGAAAGAAGTAGAACTCGAACGCTACTATCAGGAAGAACGATTATTATTGCGTTTGCGGGTAATGCCAGGAAAACAAGGGGAAGAAGCAACACTACAAGTCTTGCGGGGAGCCGCTTTAAAGTTTCACCAACGACAGCAATTAACCACCATGGGCAGAGACGCATTAACCATCGCCCAACAATTACAGAAGAAATTAAATGAGATCCGCGATCAAGCCCATGGAGATACTCAGTTTTCCGGAAAAGAGTTAGACTCCCTAACCAGCTTAAATCAGATTTTAATCCATGTAACCGAACAAGTTCGAGATTTACAAACCTTGCGCTCTCAACAGCTCAAAAGCCCAGACTAAAGATCGTACTCATCATTGCGCTGTTGAGGAATAGGCCGACGGCGCATCGGGCGAGTTTCCGAGCGCATAGACTGCCGGCGTAGGGTTTTGCTCACATCTAAAAACACATCACGGCGTAGATAGGGATAGTCACTCACCCACAAGTTAAGCTGAGGCATATAAACATCAGATATGCGATTAATCCGGCTTAAATCCCGTTGATTAGACATCACCACCATTTCCGCAATCATACCCACATCAATAGCTCGGTATTGGCGACGGATGGGCACTTGAAAACGGGTTTCAAAGCCAGTTTCATCGACTAAATCCAGATTTAAACGCCGTTCCCGGTTTTCGACAATCACTAAATCCCCACGATTATTTACCGTTTCTTCTGTATTAATTAATTCATCAGTCACAAACACATCTAAGACTTGACCGCGCCAGAATCCGCTATAGGGAAATCTTCGGTATGTAGCATTGCGGCGACTAGCCCAGAAAATCGGCCCCCATAACCAATAGGTTCCGATCGTAATCCCAATCAAAAATAAGAGTAACTCAAAACTATCTCCCAAAGCTGAGAGCCGGCCAAAGAAGATCACCAGAGCGCCCAAAACTGAGGCGAGTAAGCGTCTGAGGAGGTCAGGAAACTTACCCCAGCAGTATTTGTATTGATTGCCTGTCCCGATAAGAGGAATCAGTTGTTCAAACCGGCTGCGATTTAAGGGAATAAGCATAGAGGGATCGAGCGTGTCGAGTTCACCAACATTTTCCCTATCTTGCCATATTCTTGCAAACTTCCCACTGCACGGCGATCGAATTCTGATCTATGATAATCCCAAGTATCAGGGAATAAGGTGGGTAATGAGATTGAGTCGAGAGAATGAGTCTTCAGACTCCCAACGGGATTTTTACCGACAAATTACTGAATCCATCCGGGTTTTGAAACGTAACGATCAAATGCTCCATAACTTAATGTTAATGGAGTTTTGGTCAATTGTACGCACGATGGATGAACTAAATACTGGATTCTGGTCTCAGTATATGAAAAACCATCAGCAGGTTTCTCAGCAACGTCTTAAACAATGGCAAGCAGAAAAAGAGGCAGCTCAAACGCAGCGTTCCCCGTCTTTTTCTCGGTCATCTTCGCCCTTTGAATCAGAAGAAGAAGCCAAAAATGTGCAACAACAGATGTCTGAGCGGATTGCTTTATTTTCTGATATCATTGGAGATGAACGTTCTCCAACTCGACGGCAAATTCGGGAATCTTCCCACGAGAATAGTTAAGTCAGTTTTAGGAATACCAACCTATGATGATTGAAGAATTTAGTGTGGAAAAATTAGCGAACTTGAGCGACGAAGAGCGAGCCAACTGGCAATTTATTGATGTGCGCGAACCACAGGAAGTCGATCTGGCCAAGATTGAAGGATTTGAAGTGCTATCTTTAAGTCGGTTTCGGGAATGGTCAGAAGCAATTCATGCCCGATTTGACAAAGATAAGCCAACGGTGGTGATGTGCCATCATGGGATGCGATCCCAACAAATGTGCCAATGGCTCATAAATCAGGGATTTACCGATCTTAAAAACCTATCTGGTGGTATTGATGCCTATTCTTATTTAGTTGATCCTTCCGTTCCCCGCTATTAAGTCAATTAAAATCTCAATATGGAATGGCTCACTTTACGAGTTCTAGCCTAGAACGTCTCGCAAATAAAAGCCTGTATAGGACAGAGAACATTGTGTGACCTCTTCTGGAGTTCCCGTTACCACCACTTCCCCTCCTTTATCCCCTCCTTCTGGGCCTAAGTCAATAATCCAATCAGAGCAACGAATCACATCTAAATTATGCTCAATTACAATAATAGAATTGCCCTTATCCACTAAGCGCTGTAAAACATTCAGCAGTTGATGGACATCATAAAATGAGAGTCCGGTGGTGGGTTCATCAATTAAATAGAGGGTTTTTCCTGTGGCTCTGCGGGACAATTCTGTGGCTAATTTCACCCGTTGTGCTTCTCCTCCAGAGAGGGTGGGAGCCGGTTGTCCGAGATGAATATATCCTAATCCGACATCGACTAAGGTTTGCAAGCGGTTAACGGCTTTGGGGATATTTTGAAAGACTTCTAAGGCTTCAGAAACGGTCATATTCAAAACATCTGCAATGGAATATCCTTTGTATTTCACTTGCAGGGTTTCCCGGTTATATCTGGCTCCTTTACAGACTTCGCATTGGACATAAACATCGGGTAAAAAGTTCATTTCAATCACATTTACCCCTTGTCCTCCGCAGGCTTCACAGCGTCCACCTTTAACATTAAAAGAAAAGCGTCCGGGTTTATATCCTCTGGCTTTGGCTTCAATGGTTTCAGCAAAAATAGAACGAATGGAATCAAAAACACCGGTATAGGTGGCAGGATTGGATCTTGGGGTTCTACCAATGGGAGATTGATCGATGACAATCACTTTGTCAATGGCATCTAACCCAGTGATTTTGTCTAATTCTTGGGGAAAGGCAATATTCCGGTTTAA
Source organism: Roseofilum sp. SBFL (assembly GCF_017746885.1). NCBI lineage: Bacteria > Bacillati > Cyanobacteriota > Cyanophyceae > Desertifilales > Desertifilaceae > Roseofilum > Roseofilum sp. SBFL. Next base: position 24,967 of record NZ_JAGHZH010000191.1, read on the forward strand.
ATGATGTTGGAGTGCGGGATAAAGCAGTTCATTAATTAAGGTGGATTTCCCGGAACCGGAGACTCCGGTAATGCTGACAAGTTTACCTAATGGAATTTCTAGACTAATATGCTTGAGATTGTTTTTATAGGCATTTTTGATTAGGATCGATCGCCCGTTCCCTTCTCGGCGTTTTTTCGGCGTTTCAATTGTTCTTTTACCCGATAAATATGCCCCCGTCAAGGATAGCTGATTATCGAGTAAGCATTGTAGAGTTCCTTGAGAGATAATTTCGCCACCATGAACCCCTGCACCGGGGCCAATATCCACTAAGTGATCGGCATTGCGAATCGTTTCTTCATCATGTTCAACGACGATTAAGGTATTGCCTAAATCGCGCAATTGGGTTAAGGTTTGCAGGAGACGAGAATTGTCCCGTTGATGTAAGCCAATACTGGGTTCATCTAATACATATAACACTCCCGTTAACCCAGCTCCAATTTGGGTGGCTAACCGGATGCGTTGCGCTTCTCCTCCAGATAACGTCATGGCAGCACGGTCTAGGGTAAGATAATCTAAACCGACATCGATTAAAAATTTCAGTCTAGCTTGAATTTCTTTGAGAGCGAGTTCGCCGATTTTCGCTTGGCGCTCGGAGAGATGGAGTTGCTTAATTTTCTCCAAACAATCGGCTATGGAAATCTCGGTTAAATCGTGAATATGATATTGTCCTAAGCGGACGGATAAGGCTTCTGGCTTCAGCCGTTTTCCCTGGCAAGATGTACAGGTTTTATCAATTAGATAGGGTTCGAGCTTCTGTTTTTGTAAGTCTGAGCCGGTTTCATGGTAAATCCGCTCTAAAATGGGGAGAACTCCCTTAAAGCGAGCATAATAACCGGAAGTTTGCCGATAGTCGGATTGGGGTTCGAGATAGATTTCTTCGGTTGTGCCATGGAGAACGATCTCTTGTTGTTCAGAAGTCAGATTTTTCCACGATGTGGTTAATTCAAAATTATAGGCTTCTGCCACACTGTCGAGTAGGGATAAATAATAGGTATTTTCTTTTTCTGACCAGGGTGCGATCGCGCGAAATAAAGGAGCATCTGTATCAGGAATCAGCAGCGCTGGGGAAAACTGGCGGTGACTTCCTAAACCGTGGCAGTCGGGACAAGCGCCATAGGGAGAGTTAAAGGAAAATAATCGCGGGGATAATTCTTCCATGACAGCGCCATGCTCGGGACAGGCAAAGTTTTCCGAAAATAGGATAGTTTCGGGTTCTGAATCTCCCATAACTTCAATCATCGCCATCCCTTCCCCGTGATGGAGCGCGGTACTTAAGGAGTCGGTTAATCGCTCTTCTAATCCGGGTTTGATGATGAGTCGGTCGATGACAATTTCAATATCGTGTTTGCGGTTTTTCTCCAGTTCAATAGTATCGGAAAATTCTTGGACTTCGCCATTAATGCGCACCCGCACAAATCCTTGGGAGGCTAAACTAGAGAGCAGTTTTTTATGGGTTCCTTTTTTACCGCGCACCACAGGAGCGAGAATTTGGAAGCGAGTACGGTTGGGAAGCTCCATGATGCGATCGCACATTTGATCGATGGTTTGGGGAGCAATGGAGCGATCGCAAATAGGACAATGGGGTTCTCCCGCACGACCCAACCACAAGCGCAAATAATCATAAATTTCGGTCACTGTCCCCACCGTAGAGCGGGGGTTATGGGAGGTTGATTTCTGGTCGATAGAAATAGCTGGACTCAACCCCTCGATACTGTCCACATCCGGTTTATCCACCTGACCCAAAAATTGCCGCGCATAGGCACTCAGGGACTCCACATAGCGCCGTTGACCTTCGGCAAAGATGGTATCAAAAGCGAGGGAAGATTTCCCCGATCCGGACACCCCAGTGAAGATAATGAGGCGATCGCGCGGTAATTCCAGATCGATATTCTTGAGATTATGCTGTCTCGCTCCTCGGATGCGGATCGTATTGTCTTCAGTCATAGGCGATCGGGAATGGGTTAATGTCAGTTAAGAGTGAGTGGTCATGAATCCAAGCTACTGGGATCGATTCCCAATTCCCTCAGTTTTTCGGTTAATTGTGCTATCTGTTGCCTTGCTGATAACAATTGCTCTTCTGGAGTTAAATAACGCTCTCCTTGCTCATTATACCAATACAACCATTCTCTAGTTATCCCTTGATAGGTTCCTTGCGCTCTACCGAGTCCTAAATTAATGCCGGGTAACCAGAACGGTTCTTCTCCTGAGAGCCGTTGA
>NZ_JAGHZH010000192.1:0-63864 GCF_017746885.1 Roseofilum sp. SBFL
AGGGTGTGGCGATCTCATTTTTGCCCATATGCATACTCTTGGGAATTGATATGCAGAAAAAATGGCGCGATCGCCTGCCTTGTCTACACTCTACGATTCCGAAAAGCTAAAGCTTTTCGGAGAGTGACAGAAGAGGGGTAAATGCCAGTTTTGGTTAAGCGATCGCCGTGAAGGCTGGCGGGAAAATAAGGCCAAGGGCGGTATTTTAATCGATGTGGCAAGCGATGAAATTGTGCAGCAGGGTTTATCGATGCCCCATTCACCGCGCTGGTATGGGAATCGCCTGTGGTTGCTAGAGTCGGGTCAGAGCAGCTTGGTAACAATTGAGCCTTTGTCCGGTCAAAGGCAAACCGTCGCCCAACTTCCCGGTTTCACGCGGGGGTTGGATTTCTACGGTTCTTTGGCGTTGATCGGTCTTTCCCAAGTACGGGAAACGGGTGTTTTTAGTGGCATTCCCATTACTGAGGCAAAAGGCGATCGCATTTGTGGCGTTTGGGTGGTCAATATTCAAACAGGAGAAACCCTTGCTTTTTTAAGGTTCGAGGATGCCGTACAGGAAATTTTTGCCGTTCGGGTGCTTCCAGGAATCCGTTTTCCGGAAATTATCGATTTTAATGAGGAATTATTGGCCACTTCCTATGTTTTGCCCGACGAAGCGTTAGCAGAAGTGGCAAATTACAGCCAAGGATAGCATAAGGGTTTCAGCTTATCCAAAACTCATATTACATCACTCTTGATTTCCAAGAGAAATAATCTTTGAAGTCACCTGTAACTCAGCCAATTCTTTCTAAATCGTGCCACAACCACCGATAAACCATCTTAGTTACTGGATACCATCCTAAAGAATCTTCTCTCATATGAATATAAGGATGAATTGGCTCACTGCAATCTCGTAAATGTAAGCGATCTTGCACTATCTTCTTAGACAAATGAGGCAAGCGGTAATCTTCCCTTAATAACCTTTGGTCGCCCAATTCAAAATCTACACTATTTTTAGAACCTTTAGGCAAGGAAACCCAACACCAACTAATACTAACTGAGCCTCGCTTATGTTTAGGGGGTGTAACCACACCTACGATTTTAGCAGGTAGGATTGATGCAAGTTGTAACTCTGCTACAAGATAACTGAACCAAGTATCAAGCAACTGTTGATAGCTATCAATTGCTTTTTGATAAACATCTTCCACATATTCAAGCACAATCTCAGGAGAGACTATATCAGTTTCACAGAAAGATCTGAATGTGGATGGAAGAGTTAAATAAGTTTCATCTTGTGAACGACTTTTGTTTAATTGATCTTCTAATTGACTAATGCAAAATTGAATCATTTTTGAAGCTTTAGAAATTTCTAGTTTATCTAACCTAGATTCAATCTCATCTATCCGAATCGGTTGAAAATTGGGGGAACGTATTCCTGTTACATATAAGGCTCCATGCCAAGCTGCCTCGAAAGAAAGATAACTTTCGGAAACAGGGATACGTCTCTCAATTACGAGTGTAGAGAGTTTCTTAGTAATGATTTGAAAATTTTTCTGCCAAACCCAAGATACTTGTGGTTGATAATAGAGACCGAGACGGTCAACAATATCTGGATTGTCAAAATTGAAGGTAATGAGACACTTTCTCAGGTTGGTTTCATCAATTTTTGTATCAAAAAATTCAACATCTATTCCAGGTAAATTACCATCTTCATTCAATCGCATCACTAATTTGCTAAGACAGCCTATTCCTACAGAACAACTCTCCATCGCTACTCGGAATAAGTTTTCTATTCTCATTGCATCTGGTTCAAAATTATATATTTCAAAACTCCAATATGACATAGAATTATTTAGTACATTAAATGCATAAAATGGATTTGTTTTAACAATTTTTGCAAATTCATATGCCACATTCTCTAACAATTTAGTTTTATCTAATTCTAAAAAATTCAATTGAAAGAATTGTCGAATTAGTGGATGTAGTTGATAGCGTCCTTCCTCCACCCGTTGCAATAAACTTAATCCTACCAAGCCTTCTTGCCAGTCCTCTAAATCTTCCTCATCTACCTCCGAATGAATCGTTTCCACCCATGACCAAGTTATCGGTGCTGGAGCAAACAAACTCAGCAACCGTCCCAACTCCTTCTCTTCTTCTACCAACTCCTGCCAACTCAACTCAAACGCCGCAGCTACCCCTCGCTCGGCCGTCATCTCCGCCGACCTATCCTGCAAAGAGCGATGCTCTAATCCCAACCGCTCCCGCATCTTCAGCAACGATAAATCCCGTTTCTTGGCCAAATACCGCCCCACCAACTCCAACGCCAACGGTAAATAACCCACATCCGCACACAGGGCTTTCGCTGTCTCCCACTCCCGCTCTATCCGCTCCTCCCCCACAAATGACACCAACAACTGCAATGCCGCCTCTTCCGCCAACACCGGCAATTCTAGGCGTTGAAAGGATTTCCACTTTTGCTTGCGCGTGGTCACCAACACCTTAAACCGTCCATCCGACGGCAGCACTCCCTCAATCGTCTCGTACTCCTGCACATCATCAAACACCACCAGCACCTTACCCTCCGGTTTCCAGTGCTGCCAACAGTAATCTACCCGCTCTTTCAAATTCCACTCTTCCGAAGGATTCAAATCCAGCCGCGACTTGGCAAAACTCAAAAACTGCACCGCCACATCCACACCGCGCCCCTCCAACCAGCACGCTCCCCCCGGATAAGCCTTTTCCAGAAACCGACGAGCATACTGTAATGCCAACTCCGTCTTGCCAATTCCCCCCATTCCCGTCACCGAAGTAATCGCCACCCGCTCCGTTCTCTGGAGCTGCTCGTGTAACCGCTCCATCACTTCATCCCGTCCCACAAACTCCTTAGCATCTGTCCGTGGCAGATTCTGGGGGATGCCTACCGGTAGGGGTTTTGGGGGTTGATGGACAATCTTACCAATGGCCGTCCCCACTGGCCCCTCGAAATTCATCTGTATTTCTGGCTTAGACTCCTCTTCCGGCATAACCCGTTGACCTCCAGTCCTCAGCAATCTCTTAAAGTAGGTGAGTGACTCCAAAGTGGTGAACGCCCCTGTATCCAATGCGAACGCACCAGATCTGTGCATCCGGGTATCGTTCCATTAATCGATCCGAAGCCGTCATCGTATCATCTGCTAGTTCAAACGCTCCAGTCTCCAGATCGATCGCCACAATCTTGCCATAATTCCCTTCCTCAACTTCAGGACGCACCTGAGATTGATAAATCTCATTCCCCCGTCGCGCAAATTCTTCCTTACCGTAGCGAAATGATTCAACTGTCATCGGTCTAACCTCATGCTTTTCTAAAAAGGGCATTACGGATTCTGGAACCCTTCATAAGCTGCCACCAAAATATTCACATAAGCATTATCCGTCAGTTCCTTCAGCGCCTCGACTCCTCCAGCCTTCAACGCTGCCATTACTCGTTCCTTGAGCGCCGGATTTTTCTCTATCCCGTTCACCGCAACCTCAATCTCTGCCTGAGTATCCGCAGGCAAGTTCTCCGGGTAGGAGCGATTGAGCAATTGCAGTAACTGCTGAATTTCAGCCGCCGAATCCGCCAGACTCTGCTTCGGATTAACATTCACCGTCTCCGCTTTCCCTACTGCGCTATTCACAGAACTGCTAAAGTTCATCTGCACTTCGATATTAGTTGGGGCATTTTGAGAGGCTTCATTGCTCATACAAGTCATTCTCTATATTGCTAGATTGTTAGTCTAAAGTTTAACCGAAATTAAATGGACGAAACAACACTTGCCAGACCTCCATTCCAGTTGTGGAGCGATCGCCAGATTGCATGGTAAAACAATGAACAATGGGGAGGGGTTTGGGGGACTAGTCCCTCAAAGAGATCTCGCACTCAAGCCCAACCAATCATCATTAGACATCTCCCCTTATCCCGAACTCAGGTTCCTCTACTTCCGGCTTAGACTCCTCTTCTGGCAGCACGATTTTTACTCCTCCAAACTATCCGACAGGTTACGATAACCACTAATCACCCGCACGATTTCAATACTATCCTCCATCACTCGATAGAAGATGATATATCCCATCAACGGAGTCCCCCGTAATCCAGATTTCATACGAGCATAAGAACGTCCTGAATAAGGAAAATCCACCAATTGTTGACATTTGCGATGAAACCCCTCAACGAAGCGGTCTCCTGCCTCAACACTTTTGGCTAAAAAATAGTTAGAAATTTCTTCTAAATCCCGACTTGCCCTAGCCGCAATTCTGAGACGACTCATTGCTGTTGTTCTCTAGCTGACAACACTTTTTGCCGCAGTTGAGCAATAACGGTCTCTCCATCCAATACTTCCCCCCGTTCCAATTGCGCTAACCCTTCCTCAACTTTGTGTCGGGTTTGCTCCAGCCATTGTAAGTATTGTGGATTGTCTTCTGGTTCTTCGAGTTCGGTTTCATCAACCAGAAGCATTAGGGCTGTATCTAAAGCATCTTGCAATGAAGGATATCGACCTTGTTGCACTAATGACGTTAAAAGTTGGGTTTGTTCTGCACTTAAAGTAACAGCCATAAGAATGGTAGCGATCGCAATTTAGAGTATTCCTTGTATCATAACGTTACCCTATGCAAAACACCCTGGAGCGATCGCCAGATTGCATGGTAAATTAACCTCCAGGCGATCGCTCTGGTAAGAGTGGAATAATGTACTCTAATAATTCAGGAATATTCGTTTGAACCACTTGCCACACTAAATCAAGCTTCACCTCATCATAGTCGTGAATTAGGCGATCGCGCATCCCAGCAATTTGTCTCCACTCTACCGCCGAATGGCGATCGCGAAACTCTGAAGAAAGACGTTTGACTACTTCACCAATAATCGTAATTTCATACAAAACTGCAAGTTGAGTTCTTTCGTCACCCTCAAAATCAGCTTGAGTCATATTCTCAGTTAATCGGAGAATAGTCCGACAGAATTTCGCGATATCAAGCAAATAGGATTCGTCCCGACTCATAGATAATCCGTGCTGTACTTAAAATATTCTGGCGACGAATCCAATTATGGCTCTCGATAACCGAGCATTTCTCAATCAAATCCACCTTACGCCCCAGCCAATCTTCAAGCTCATATTCTATCGTCAACAAATCGATTAAACTCATCTGCCCTCTGCGGCGATGGTCAAAAACCACTAAAAAATCGATATCACTCCCCTCGTTAAAATCCTCTCGCAGAATTGAACCAAACAAAGCCAATTCCACAATACTCCAGCGCTGGCAAAAATCAGCCAGTTGTTCGGGAGCGATACCTAAACGATTATAAAGTCCATCCTCAAGAAGGAAATCTACTAAGGTCATAGCCATGATCGTTGTATCGGTTGCCAATGGTGCGTTTCACACTTCCTCAATTAAACCTTCGTCTAAAACTTCTTTAATCAACAGAAGAGGGTTAAGTTTGCCCTATATTGCACTTTTTGACGCGTTACCCTAGAGCGGACGATATACCCGATAGTCAATGTTGGGGAAGATATTATCCATATGCTCGACCTTTTCTAGCCAACCACTATCAATCGTTCCAGCTATCACATCGTCATAGATTTTATTAAAGCGCATCAAATGGGATTTGGTGCGCCGGTTGGCATAGGGAACCATGGTTCCGCTACGCATAATGAACGCCCAGTCTGAAGATTGGGCTAACAGGAGTTCCCTGGCACATTGGTTAATGGCTCGTTCTTCGAGGCGATCGCCTCCTTCACGTATGCTTAACTCTACCATGCGATCGGCTGCCTTATGTAAGTGGGGATAAATCCAACTATTGGTTTCATTCAACCAATATTCATGAAATCCTTTATAACCCCAACTTGACTGGGCAGGACGGCACACTTGTTGGGTAGGATAGTCATTTAAATAATCCGATAAATGGGTCATCGCATAGGTGCTTTGATCGAACCAAGTTTTGCGATACAGATAATCTAAAAACCAAGGTCCTTCATACCACCAATGGCCAAATAATTCCGCGTCGTAGGGCGATAAAATAATTGGCGGACGTTGCATAATGCGGTGCAGATGTTGCACTTGATATTCCCGATTAAACATGAAATTTCCGGCATGTTCAGCCGTTTTTTCTTTTGCCCAATAGGGATCGTAGAGTTCTTTTTCTGATAATCCTAAGCCTCGACCACTAATTTTATGATATTTAATACCAATATTTTTCCGTTGTCCATTGGGTAAAATGTAAGGTTTAATATATTCATATTCTGCTTCCCATCCCAAGTCTTTATAAAATTCTCGATATTCTGGCGCTCCTGGATAACCCACTTGAGAGGACCACACTTGTTGGGAGGATTCATGATCGCGGCCAAAAGCGGCTACTCCAGTCTCGGTGAAAATGGGGGCATAGGTTCCAAATCGAGGACGGGGACGAGCATACATAATCCCATGACCATCAATGAGAAAATAGCGCAGTCCAGCATCGGCTAGCAGTTCTTCTACACCTTCATAATAGGCACATTCGGGTAACCAAATTCCCCTAGGAAGCTGACCAAAGATATCTTGATAATGATCGCAAGCGACTTTAATTTGTGCCCAAACGGTTTCTGGCCGCCTTCTCATTAAGGGGAAGTAACCATGGGTTGCACCACAGGTGATAATGTCGAGATTATTACTATCCTGAAATTGCTTAAAGGCGGTAATTAAGTTGCCTTGATATCTCTCCCAAGTGGCGCGAGTATTGGCAAATTCTTGGGCATAAAATTCTGCTAAATATTTGAGGTGACCGTGATATTTGTAGCGATCGATTTCTTTTTCAATTAATTCTTGGAGTTGGGCTAAATGGTGGTCATAGCGTTTTTGTAGGAGGGGGTCCATGAGCATGGAGACAAGTGGAGGAGTCAAGCTCATGGTTAGTTTGAAGTCTACCCCATCCCGTTTGAGTCCTTCAAAAATATGAATTAAGGGAATATAGGTTTCTGTAATTGCCTCGTAGAGCCATTCTTCCTCTAAGACATAGTTACTTTCTGGATGACGGACAAAGGGAAGGTGGGCATGAAGAACAAAGGCAAGATATCCAATAGCCATAGAGAGTTCCGTAGGAGTTTGATCAGATGGGTGGGCGTTTTTCACCTCTTTATTACAATACAGCAGTAGTGGGTCATGGTTAATGGGTAATTAGCTAGGCAATAGGCAATAGAGAATTTTCAATTTCACTGCGTCCCTCTATCTCCTCTAATAGGATTGCCATTCAGAATAGGAGGTAGAGTCGATCCTTGATTCTGTTGCCATTTGCGTTAACCAGTCTTGGCCGAGTTGAATGGTGACATCGGATTGTAAACTACCGGTGCTTTCAACACGGACTTCTCCAAACCCGAGGACGTTACGAATGGCTCTGGCGCTTTCGATATTGCCGTCTTGGGCAATAATGCGGGTGGTAGTGAGGGGATCGCTCCAGGAATTAGTAGAATAGAGGTTATAGTAGCCTTGGGCTTCTAACCAAATGAAGAGTTGATCGACGGATTCGAGTTGGCCGGTGGTGTCTTGAATGGCGATCGCCAATTGGGTCGGATCGATCTCATAATCGGTATAGTCGTCATAGGCTTCATAGCCAAAATCAAAATGCTCGGCCATCAGCGAGTCAATACTACCGTAATTCGGAACCCAATAACTGGCATCAAATTCTTCTAGTTCGCTAAATCGCCCGGGTAAGAGTAACATCTGCATTTTAGAGCGATCGGTTTGCCCAGCAAAGTTGGCTAGGGCTAATAATTCTTCTACGCTTAAGTTGGTGTCAATATGGGAGCGAATAACCGATAAAATTTTGGGTAATCTGCTCAGGGTGGCTGGACTGAGGGTTTGTTCCGTCATTGCTCGTAAGAACATCTGTTGCCGTTGAATGCGCCCAATATCGCCTAAATTATCGTAGCGGTAGCGCAAAAATTGTAGAGCTTGAGCACCGTTTAGGTGTTGAGTTCCAGCTTTGAGATTGATGTAGAGATGTTGGCTATCATCTTGGTATTTCATGTCCTTGGGCACATGAACCGTGACTCCACCCAAAGCATCAATCAGTTTTTCAATGCCTTGGACGTTGATGCGAACATAGCGGTCAATTCCTACGCCTCCGAGTAGTTCGCTGATGGAACTGGCGGTTAGGGCTGGGCCACCATGGTAGTTGGCTGCGTTGATTTTGACTAGACCATGGCCTTCGACCCAGGTGCGGGTGTCACGAGGAATGGAAAGGAGGGTGACTTTATTTGTGGTTGGCTCAAACCGCAGCATGAGCATGGTATCGCTGAGACCTTCAAAGGAGTTGACGAGGGCGTGGTATCCTAAATCGGCGATTTCTTCGGGAGGGGTGTCTACATCGGAGGTGAGGACTTTTACCCCTAGAATCATAATGTTGACGGGGCGGGTGAGTTCGGGGAGTTGGAGGTTGTTACCGGAAGAGATTTTTTCCCCTTGACCAAAAACGGCAGCTTCTTCTGGAGTGAGTCTGCTTTGCATTAGGGGGGTGCTAATTAAAGATACGGCTAACAGGGCCCCAGCCGTGGCTGATAATAGGGCAATACCCGTTAGTCCTAGTCCAATGGAGAGCCATCGCAAACCACTCCCAAGGGGTCTGGGGACGGGTTGGGGGTAGGATTTGAAGGGGGTCTTGCGATCGGAGCTTTGATGAATGGACACAGGTTTCCTCACACTTTAATTAGAAATAATGAGAAGAGGTTGGGACTCTTCTGATTTGGGATTCAGCGGCAATTGTTACATATTATTGCCTTTCTCACCACGGGTTGATACCTGGTGAAGGTTGGAGTAGGTTTTTGTTCCGGTTAGGGTAAGCGATCGCCGAGTTCAGAAATGCCCGGAATGCAAATGTTTTGGTGTCTCCATAGGCGAATCATTAACCAAATATTAAGGAAAAAGTAGCCGGAGGTGAGGGTACTGCTGGTGATTAGCAGGGGAAGATGCAGGGATTCGGAAGCGTTGGCGCTGGTGTTGAGTAGACTAATGGCGATCGCCCAACTGAGGGCAAGAACAACGGCTAAACGGCAGGTGAGTTGGATTTGGCGATCGCCTTTTTTCTGGTAGAGCGTCCATAGAGCGGGGACAAATCCGACGACGGGGGCGAGGTACACATAGAGCTGTAGGCGCTTGAAATAGGGATTTTCCTTATTTTCGGGCGATCGGCGATCGGTCATTATCGAGTTCCATCAGCAAGTCCTTTACTATCCTACAGGCTTTGGCTCATTCCTTCCGGCGATCGGGTTTCCTAGTCCGGAAAATTTTGGGCACAATGGAAATCATTCATCGTTTGCTTAGAGTTTCCGGTTATGTTTTGGTCTCATCTATTGTCTGCTACCCTGACCAGTTTATCCGCACTGGCCGTTTTTCCCCCCTATTCTGCACCTGTTTCTACTTCATCAACTTGCCAATCTCTGAGTCAGCCCCCCAATTTTCTGGTGGTTGCGGGTGGTGCAAATCCTGCCACTAACGAAATTGCCCTAGAAAAAAACGTCCTTTATTTTCAACGAGTGCTGAAATATTTGGGCTACAACCCAGAACAGGATGCTGATTTTTTCTTTGCCAATGGAAATAATGGACAGCTTACTGTACGTTATTTAGATGAGAATCAGGAAGAAAAATTCAAAGTTCCTCAAATCCCCTTCTTAAACGGATCTTCTACTTTAAAAAACTTGACCAATTGGTTTCAAGCGCCCCCCGCCCAATCTCTCGATCGAGGCTTGTTTCTCTATTTTACTGGCCACGGCTTACAAAATCAAGAAAATACTGAGAATAATACGCTTTTATTGTGGGATCGTCAACAAGTCAGCGTGCAAGAGTTTGCCCAATTATTAGACCTCATGCCCGCCGAAAAGCCTGTCGTTACGATGATGGCTCAATGCTATTCTGGCTCCTTTGCCAATATGATTTATGAAGGGGGAAATTCAGAGAATCCAGTTGCCCCGCAGACTCGATGCGGTTTTTTTGCCACCGTAGAAACTTTACCTTCGGTCGGTTGCACCCCGGAAGTGAATGAAGCAGATTATGTGGACTATAGCTCTAGCTTTTTTGCCGGTTTAAGTGGTCAGAAGCGCACGGGAGAAAGAGCTAATTCTGCGGATTATAACCAGGATGGTCGTATTTCCTATATAGAAGCCCATGCCTTCGCCAAAGTAGATAATAAATCGATCGATTTACCCCTATCGACTTCGGAAAATTGGCTACGGCAAAAGGCATCAGAAGCAGAAATTCAAGAAATCTTAAAGCAACCGATCGCTACGGTGATGAAAACCGCTCGTCCTGAGCAAGTTTATGTGATTAATCAACTGATGGAGACATTTGAATGGAATCATCTCAAGTCTTATCTGGAAAACTTAGAAGATATTAATCCAGAAACCCTAGAAGATGAAGTACAAGAAGCCTTGGCAGTGCGATTAATGCTAGAGTTGGTGAATGTGGGGATGGAAGATAAAGTCCGTCAGAGCGATCGCGAAGAGGATTTAGCGATCTTAAATCGCTTGTTAGAGTGCGAGCAAGGATCGTGGCGGTAAGTGAGTATAATATAATTCTGTTCATATCCAAAAATTTGCTAGATAATGCTCGTGCAAAGGAGGCAGAAAATAGCCCGCCAGGAATCTATTATTTAGGGGATCTGTATAAAAGTGCTATCATCGTTATCCATCAATTGCCGAGAACTCCAGAAACTCTATGGTTGAGACTTCTGGGAAGAGGAACAGTTCAACAACAAGCCATTCAAGAATTGGAGAGCCTGCCGCCAACCCATCGATGGCGAGCGAATGTGATAAAATTAGTGTGCCATTTTTTAGCGGTTTTAGCCCTACGGTAAAACCCAGCAGCCGATCCAGATGAGGAGGTGCTAATCGTGACTCTAACTCAATTGTATGAAGAGGCGATCGCCCAACTGCGCGAAGAGGGAGAACAACGAGCAACCCTTCGGTTGATAGCGGATATTTTGCGTGTCCGTTTTGGAGAAGTGGATGAGGAACTAGCCGTTATTGTGGAGGAAATTGCTACCCTGTCATCAGATGAGTTTACGCCTCTGTTGCTACAATTGTCTCGCGAAGAGCTATTAGAGCGATTTAGAAAGGACGCAGAAGGGGAATAGGGGCGATCGCCTAGAATGGAAAATACAGATGACGTGAATTAGCGATCTCCACACTTGAATGCAGTATGAGCGGAAAAGACTTGAGCCATATCTCTCGGACTAATTGGGAAGCATTAGAGAATAGGTTTGCGTGGATAAGGTGTCATTATGAGTGAACAACAGGAAAACACAGCCAATAATCGAATTTCTCAATCTGACAAAAATCAAAAATTTTTGGAAAAATCACAGATTGTAGTAGGAATAATGGTAGCAGTTTTTGGTTTATACACATCATGGCAATCAACTATAGCTGCACAAAACTCACAAAAACTTGCAGAACGGGTGCAAGAAATTGAAAGGACTCAAAAGTTTGCAGAGCTAATTCAACAACAATTGAACAATTTAGCTGGAGAAGAAACAAAAGCAAAGATTGCTCTGATGAGTCTTTATGCTTTAGCTGAAAGCAATAAAGAAAAAATCATCTTGTTTAGGATTGCAGTATCTAGTCAGAATAAGGAATTGACTAGCACTATATCAGACTTAATTGCTGATGATCCTTCAGTCGCGGCTGATTTTGAAAACGAAATTTTTTCTAAATTAGCTAGAATACAGACAGTAGAAAATCTGATTATAGTACCGACACCAGAGAGTCCGAAGATAGAAACCTATGATCCAGTGGAAATAGAAACAAGTCCTGAAAAAAAACTATTGCAGCAACTTACGCAAGAACAATCCAATGTAGAAGGATGGATATATCTGGGAAAAGTGGATAGGGGTAGTCAAACCTTAGAAAATGATAAAACGATTAAGCAAGATACCATTCCTAAGAAGCAGACAATTATTGAAAGCATTACCTCAATTAACTTAAGAGTAGGCGGAAGAGCATCCTCTCCAATTAGGGGGATAATTGCTCCTGATTCTAGACTAGAAGTTCAGGAGATAAAAAAAATTCCTATTGATGAGTATTATGAGGCTATTTGGGCTAAGATATTACAACATTCCGCGAACTAAAGTACTTCTATCGCTTATGTCCCTATCTGCACCATTTTGATATAAAGCATTCGATTAATGAAATTTCCCCAAGAAACGCTCTAACCATTTCCGTCGCCAGGTGAGGCGCAGGAGATAGATCCACAGCAAAACGATCGCCAGAATAAAGGCGTAATCTGATGCTGATAATAGCGTCAAGTCAAAGAAGTTTCTCACGGGGGCGATCGCCAAAATCAACCCGTATAACCCCAACAAACTCACCGCAACCCTCGTATATCGCCAATCTCCGCTCAGGGTTTCCACTGCTACCCAGAACCGCGTTGGAGGTTTGAGAAATAACATTAACGTTAATCCGCAGAAGACTAAGAGAGTGACTAACGCACTGCGAGGAATGGCTAATAACTCATTATCCACAATCACCATTCCACCCTGACTGACTGCTCGCCAAACACTGGTGACTAAATAGCCTAAATACACGATTAATCCGGCTAAGGTTACGGATAATGTGGCGGGTAAAATAAACCGGAATAAAGAACGGATCGGATTTCTACCCTGTTCCCCTCCTGGTTTCGCATAAATGGGCAGACTCATGGTTGGAAAGCCGACAGAAAGCGCAGTCACCAAAGCGCTATGTTTATTCAATAAGGGAAATGTGCCAATCACTTGACCTGTGGCTAAAATGAGTAACGTAAAGGAAAAAATACGGATAATAAATAACTTCAATACATCCTGAATTCCGTTTTGAATTCGTTGCCCTTCTAACAGTGCAAAGGGGAGCGAAACAAACGAATCTTTTAATAATACCAAATCCGCCACTGCTTTGGTTGCTTTACTGCCACTTTCCATGGCTATCCCCAAATTTGCTTGTTTCAGGGATAAAACATCATTCACTCCATCCCCAATCATGGCTACATAAATTCCTTTTTGCCGCAATTCTTTCACCAATTGCGCTTTTTGATCGGGAGTAATGCGCCCAAAAATGGTATAGTCTTGAACGACTTGCGGCCATTTTTGCGGCTCAATTTGGGCTAACTCCGCTCCCGAAATCATTGCCAAGTTGCCCTCTAATCCAACCTGACGGGCGATCGCCTGTACCGTCTGCGGATAATCTCCCGAAATAATCTTTAGTTGCACTCCCGCTTGTTGAAATCCTTGCAGCGTTTCTAACACTCCCGGACGCAATTTATCTCCTAAAATGACCAATCCCAAAGGGGCGAGGTTAGGGGGAATCGTGGGCGTATTGTCGCGTTCGCGAAGCGACTCCAAAGGAGTATCGTAAAGGTTGATAATCTCTGGAGAACCTGCAAACAGCAAGACGCGATAGCCTTGTTCCGTCCACTGGTGAATCGTTTCCCCGATATTCTCGGAAAGGGGAATCGAACGCGCTAGGATATCCGGAGCGCCTAACACATAGGTTCCTTGTACCGCCCCAGGAGCAAAAATACACCCGCTCCACTTGCGTGCAGAAGTAAAGGGAACTTCCTCCTTAACGGGTTGTGGGGAATGGGGAGAATAATGAGCGATCGCCTCACTCGTAGCGTTTTGAGTCGTCGAACTCGCGGCATAAACGCCTAAAACCTGCTCTAGACGCTCTGTTTCGCCATCAATTGCCTCTAACTGATGCACTTCAATTTGATTCGCGGTTAGCGTTCCCGTCTTATCCAAACAGAGAATTTCCACATGGCTCAGGGATTCCACAGAATTCGCCTGTTGAATCAGAATATCTCGATCTAGCATCCGCACCGCTCCCAGAGCATAGGCTAAAGTAATCGATAAATAGAGGCCCGCAGGCACTAAACTAGAGATTACCGCCGCTTTTTGCACCCCATCGCTCACCGATAAGGTACGGCTGAGAACGGCGATCGCCACTAAAATCCACAGAAATCCAGCCACCAAGATAAAGATGCGAATCACCAGATTAATCCGATCCTGTAAAGGAGTATACACCTGTCGCACCGCCCTAGCCCCCGAAGCCAGACGATAAGCGAGGGTTTCCTTCCCCACCTGTTGTGCTTCATAATACCCATTGCCGCTAATGCAAAACGTGCCAGAGAGCAGGCGATCGCCCGGTTTTTTGACAATGGCATCACTTTCCCCCGTTAACAGAGACTCATCCACCTCAATTTGTCCCTGCAACACCTCCCCATCAAGGATGATTTGCTCTCCAGGAACCAGATGCAATACATCTCCCTGAACCAGTTCACGAGGATCGAGGGTGCATTCTTCACCATTGCGCATCACCCGCGATCGCGGACGAGTTAACAACGCTACCCGATCTAACTTGCGTTTCGCCCAAATTTCCTGACAGACACTCACCATCACTGCACTAAACAACACCGCAATCACAATCGCTCCATCGCTGTAGCGTCCCAGGGAAATTAGCAGCATAAAAATCGAAAAGAATACCCCATTAATGAAGGTAAACACGGTTTCGCGTAAAATATCTTGATAGGAGCGACTATTGGGTAAACTAACATTATTATGCAAGCCTGACCGATAGAGACTTTCCACGCGATCGTCCGTTAATCCGGTCGGTATAGAATTAGCATTTACCATGAAGCATGATTGATGGATAATGAGGGAATAAAAAGCCAAGCGGCTAGGTACATTTGAGACTCAATTATCAGGTTTATTTTATGATTAATCAACTCAACGATCGCTATGCAATTGACGGCCAACTCAAATTTATTGATGGCACAACCGAGTTCCCACCCGATCGCATTATATCGGTTCCTGAAGAAGTAGAAGGCTTTCCCATTATCCAAATTGAGAATAACTTCGCCAAAGCTACCATTGCCCTTTATGGAGGTCATGTCCTCTCCTTTCAACCCATGACTGAAGCGGAGGATCTCCTGTTTCTGAGCGAAACCGCACGCATCCAAGCGGGAAAAGGACTGCGCGGTGGAATTCCCGTTTGCTGGCCATGGTTTGGTCCCCATCCAGAAGATTCAAAACTTCCCAGTCACGGGTTTGTACGCAATCGGTTTTGGTCAGTTTTGTCCACCGCAACCACTCCAGAAGGAGAAACCCAAATCCAGTTAGGATTAACCGATACCCCAGAAACTCGTAAACTTTGGCCCCATGCTTGGGAATTGATCGTTGATATTGTCGTCGGTGATACCTTAACCGTGGGTTTAATTACTCGCAACCGAGGGAATGAACCCTTTACAATTACCCAAGCCTTACATACCTATTTCCAGGTCGGCAATATTGATGGAGTCAGGATTTTGGGCTTAGATAGAACAGAATATATTGATAAAGTCGATGGTGGAGCGCAAAAATCTCAAGCTGGAGTGGTAGAAATTGACTCAGAAGTCGATCGCATTTACATGAACGTTCCGCCTAAGTTAGCGATTGATGATTCCACCTGGAAACGCCAGATTCAGATCCTTTCTAAAGGGAGTAGCAGCGCTGTCGTCTGGAATCCTTGGTCTGAGAAAGCTGCTAAATTTGCCGATTTAAGCGATGATGGCTATCTTCGGTTTGTCTGTGTGGAAACCACTAATGCAGGGCAAGACCAAATTGAAGTGTTCCCCGGACATGAATATCGATTAGAGTCGAAAATTAGGAATTGAAATCATCGTAGGGTGGACAGGAGGATGAGCTATTGAGTCACTTTCGACAACTTTAGCCCTGCCCACCTTATATCCTGAGAGGGTTGCTACAGATAATTGACGCAAAAATCAACTTCCATGTTGACATAATTCTACATCTAAGGGTGCGCTTTTTCGCCCATTGTACAAATGGGTAGTTACAGCCACTATTCGATTGTCTGTTTTTCCAATTTCTCCCAGATATTGCCGTCCGACTCCACTGGTAAAGTGGCCGCTTTTACGATGCCCAGTATCATCGACAATCAGGGCAAATCCTGACTTGATTCTCATTGGAGAACACTTGTTCATTACTTGCAGACGGCCCTCATTTATTTGCGTACCATGCCAGGGGATATTGGTAAACAATGTAGTCTATTTTTGGCATCAGTCTAAAATAGAAGAGTAGAAAGGGAGATAATAATGAACCGATTAAAACTGTTTCAGTTGATCTTATTTATGGTGCTTGTAGGTGTGGGCTTTGCCGCTGATAGCAGGACAGAACCCTTGCCAGAAATTGCCCAAATCTCCAAGAATCTTACTCGACCTAGACTGCTTAATCCTGCGGAACTGGGTTGGGTGGAGCGCAATTTGTTATTGCACGATTCATTACCCGATCGCGAAATTATTATTGACCAAAGTTTTTGGCTCGGTTTTCGAGGGTTAGGCGATGTTGCTTTTGTCTCCACGGAGTTTAATAATAGCTTGGAATTTCATGTTATGCAGCCTAATGGTGAAGTTATTCACACTTTACCGCAAAACTCCCATGCAGAATCTTGGATTTTGTGGAGTTTAGAAGCTGTATCTTTCCAGGAAATTGACTTTGATGGTTCAGAACCAGATATTATCGTCGTTGCTGAGTATATCATTGGTGCTGGACCCAGGGGATCTGAGCCTTTTCCAGTAACTACGGTCTACTTTAATCAAGGCAGTCGTTTTAGCACCGATCCTGAGCTGAATAAATTATTAACTGAACGGGGAGTTAGCACGATCGCCGAAGCAGAACAAATTCTCCGCAGCGAACTGATGTTTTTACCCTAACCATAGAAGAGAGGAGTAAAAAACTGGTAAATGAAAGCACACTTTTTATTGTACCTCATTTATTTGAGAAATGCTATACAATATTTTAGTTCCTATTTACGCCACTTAAAAATCAATGTTGTAAACCCGCCCGATTGCTGGCTGTTGGGTGGAGTTAGGGCGGGTTTACAGAGGTTATGGGTTGGTATTGTAAATCGTTGGCGAACCCGCCCCTACAGGCGATCGCTTCTTCTGAAAATTGATAACTTCCCATTACGTTAACCCATATTCATCTCGCAATCTCGCTTGTAATTACTCGAACACAAGTTCGCCATCTCTGACCTTACCTTCTCGGATTTGTTGTATTGCACTACCAATTTTTTGGTGCAATTCTTCTAGTTGAACATTTATGACTGAGTTTTGTGCGATCGCTTATGTAAAAAAGTTATTGACTTTGCAAGAAAAATCAGGAAGCAAAGGAGATGTTATCTCATCTTCCTCTAATAAGGTCATCACTAATCCCAACTTTGCTTGTTCCCGTTGATAAACTTCTACTGTCTTTAATCGCCAGTCTACAATCCAATATTCCCGAACACCTTGATTAGAATATAATTTTAACTTGCTTTCTTTATCCCGACGAACATCAGCTTTACTTTCTGATAACACTTCAACCACTAACTCTGGAGCCGCGATAAAATGACCCGATTCATCCACACAGTTGTTTAACCTCTCATTCGTCATCCAAACCAGATCGGGGATAACATTATCGGTGTCAGTAAAGATCAGCCCTGGATTGAAGATTACTTCACCCAATCCCGCTTCGCTTGACCAGTTTTCTAGGGCTGTGCAAATTTTGCCAATGGTCTTTTGATGTTTCCAATGGGGGGCGTGGGTCATATACAATTCTCCATTGATAATTTCATACCGGTTATTGTTATCGGGCAACAGTTCTAAATCGGCTGATGTCCAGGGAATTTGAACGTTCGTCATAGGGGTGAGGGGCTATCTTACTGAAGTTGATTTAACTATAACGTTTTCCGGCGATCGCTGCTATCCTGAACTCAGTACTACTTTTTACTCTGGTTCGTGAACTATGGCTGCTCTAACCCTCGACCTCAGCCCGATCGCCACTTTAAACCGCAGTGAGTTCCGCAAGCTCTGCGCTGCTAACCGCGATCGCAAATTAGAACGAAGTCCTCAAGGAGAACTCATTATCATGTCCCCAACGGGTGGAGAAACTGGCTCTTGGAATTCTGAACTAATTATAGAAATAGGTCTTTGGAACCGTCAGCAAAAAGCTGGTGTGATTTGTGACTCCTCGACTGGGTTTGAACTGCCATCAGGGGGCGATCGCTCTCCGGATGTTTCCTGGATACCCTTAGAAAAATGGAATGCTCTCACTCCCCAAGAGCGCAAAGGCTTTTTGCCCCTATGTCCCGATTTTGTCATCGAGCTACTGTCCCCTTCCGACTCTTGGACAGCAGGAGTGCGAAAAATGGAAGAATATCAAGCCAATGGTTGTCGTTTAGGCTGGTTATTAGACCCCAAAGGCAAGCGAGTGGGAATCTATCGTCCTAATCAACCGGTGCAAATTCTCCATCAACCCCAAATTCTTTCCGGAGAGGATGTGTTAGTGGGATTTGAATTAGGTGTACAGTTTTTGTGGATTGAATAATGTAGTGAAGGAATGGCAAAGTTAACAATAGCTTTGAGCTATTTTGGCTATCTTCAAAAACCGCTATTGACGTAACGAATTGTAGAGCAAATTGCGATAAATTCCTATGAATTTAGATCTGATTCAATTCTTTAATGCATGTAATCCTAGCAAGACATTGAAAATCGGTCAACCGGAAGACCGTCGATATTATATTGATTTTTCACCGGTTCGCGGCGGCAATGTGATTCGTCGTTTGCAACGAACTATTACCCACCAAGCAGAACAGGCAACCTGCCAATTGTTTACGGGACATATTGGCTGTGGAAAATCGACAGAATTATTTCGGCTCAAAACCCAATTAGAAGAGAATGGATTTCATGTGGTTTATTTTGAGTCCAGCGCCGATCTGGATATGGCAGATGTGGACATTAGCGATATTTTACTGGCGATTACGCAACAAATTACCAGTAGCTTAGAAACCGCTAATATTTATCTTCAGCCCAATTATTTTATCAAATTATTTCATGAAATTGAAGACTTTTTAAAGGCTCCGATTGAATTTTTACCCGAAGCAGGTATTTCTTTGCGGTTAGGGATTGGTAGAATCACGGCAAAAACTAAGGCAAGTCCACGACTGCGGAGTCAGTTACGACAATATTTAGAACCGCGAACAGCAAGTATTCTCGATGCCATTAATCAAGAAATTATGGGGCAAGCCACGGAAGCATTGAAAAAGAAAGGTAAAAAAGGATTGGTGGTCATTGTTGATAATTTAGACCGGGTGGATATCTCTCCGAAAAGTTCGGGACGCTCTCAACCGGAATACCTGTTTATTGATCGCGGAGAACAGTTGAAACAGTTAAATTGCCATATGGTATATACCATGCCTTTAGTGCTACTTTTTTCTAATGAATTCAGTTCTCTCACCAATCGCTTTGGTGTGAAACCCCTGGTATTACCAATGGTTGCCGCGACATATCGAGATGGAAGCCCTCGTCTAGAAGGGATGAAATTGCTACGACAAATGGTTCTGGCACGAGGGTTTCCCCATCTCCCTCTGCAAGAGCGAGAACCTCTGGTGCTAGAACTTTTTGATACGTCCGAAACCTTAGACCGACTGTGTCAAATTAGTGGCGGTCATGTGAGAAATTTATTAGTATTGTTGTATAGCTGCTTGCAAGAAGATGACCCCCCAATTCAACGAGACAATTTAGAGCGAGTGATTCGGGAATATCGGGATGATATGGTGGCAGCCATTAAAGATGACGAATGGGAACTGCTGCATCATGTAATCCAACATCACGATATTGTGCAGGGAAAAGAGGAATATGAAATCTTGTTGCGAAGTTTGTTTTTATTAGAGTATCGAGATCAAGAGGGGCGTTGGTTTGGGATTAATCCCGCGATCGCCGAATCCAAGAAATTCCAGCCAAGATGAGGGTATGACGACCACTAGCACTGAGTCCAATTCTGTTAACGATCGCGCCTTAAAAACACTATCACGGGCGATCGCCCATTCTCAAGGTCATTTTTCCCTCATTTTAGTCCGCAGTAACTATCAGGTTTTGACCGCAGAAATTGTCGAGCGTCTGCAAGACTCCGGCTCTGCACCGTTGCCGGAATTTCAATTGCCGCCCTCTGTAAAAACCCTATATACCGCCATTCAGGATCGTTTGCAGCAGGAGCAGCCCCAAGGTTTACTGGTATTTGGCTTAGAGTCCATCGATGCGGTGGAAAAAATCCTCAATCCCACCAATCAGGTGCGGGAAGAGTTTCGTCAAAATTTCACCTTTCCCCTGGTGCTGTGGGTGAACGATCTGATTTTGCAGAAATTGACTCGGTTTGCCCCTGATTTTAAGAGTTGGGCAGCCATTCCGATTAAATTTGAACTGGGGACAGAGGGTTTATTGGAGGCGCTACAGCAAACGGTGGATGTGGTGTTACCGACACTTTTGGAAGTAGGCGCGGGAAAATTTATTGAACGCGAGCGGATTGCGCTTCCTGCGGGCTGTTTGCGGCTCGCGGAGCTAGAAATGGCATTTCGGGAGTTACAGCAGCACTCACAGCCCCAGGAAGCTTCTCTAGATGCCAATTTACATTTTTTGATGGGGCGAGAAGCGGATGCATCGGGCGAGAAGGAAAACGCCAAGCAGTGTTATGAACTCAGTCGCCAGCGTTGGCAAGAAGTCATCGACAATAATCCCTCACCCACCCATTGGACGCACTATGGCTGTTTGTTGTTTTATTTGGGATTATGGTGGCGGCAGTATGCAACGCTCCATCGCCACGAGTATGCGGAGGCTTGTCGGCAGGCGAAAGACCATTAC
Source organism: Roseofilum sp. SBFL (assembly GCF_017746885.1). Taxonomy (NCBI): domain Bacteria; kingdom Bacillati; phylum Cyanobacteriota; class Cyanophyceae; order Desertifilales; family Desertifilaceae; genus Roseofilum; species Roseofilum sp. SBFL. The sequence goes on from NZ_JAGHZH010000192.1 coordinate 20,656, forward strand.
CAGCATTGTTTGGAGGCTCTTCAACAGGCAGAACATCCGGATTTGGAGCAAAAGTTTATTAATGCCATGGGAGAGGTGTTAACGCGCCTAGGAGCGTGGCAGGAACTCAATGCTGTTGCTCGGAAAGCGGTTCCTTTACATCAAACCTATGGGGATTCTGTACGCCTAGCTCACAGCTATGGTTTTTTGGCTGAAGTTGCTCTAGCTCAAGGGCAACCAGAAGAAGCTCAAAAGTATGCACAAGAGGCGTTGCAATTGAATGAAGCAGCGCCAGATTCCGGTTTAGATTGGAGCTGGCATCAAGCCTATCATCGCAATTATTATCGCTTGCTTTTAGCCCGATCGCAGCAAGACTTGCGTCAGATTCCAGAGGCAGTCGAGAATCTGGAACTTGCTCGTAGAGAGAGTTTACCAGAACATGACCCGCCATTGTATATTCGCATTTTGGAGAGTTTGCGATCGCTAAAATTCGACGCTGGCGAGTATCTAGAAGCTTTTGAAATTAAACAGGAAAAGCAGTCCATTGAGCAACAGTATGGGTTGCGAGCATTTGTGGGAGCGGGACGGTTGCAGGTGAGACGACAGGTAGCTCATTTGGCGCTTCCCCATCGAGAGGGACAGTTAAATGTCACCGCAGAAATTGCCGCTTCCGGACGACTGCAAGATATTCAGCGCTTGATTCGTCGCATGGGTCGCACGGATTGTAAACTGACGATTATTCACGGACAATCTGGGGTAGGCAAAAGCTCCTTAGTCCAAGCCGGATTAGTGCCAGCGTTACGAGAGAAGGTGATTGAAGCCCGTGATGTGTTGCCGGTTCTCGTACAATCTTATGGTAAGTGGGAGAAAACAATTGGCGCAGCGTTTCCGAGGGGTTGCGAGCATTTACCAAAAACGAGTTTACCGATTTTAGAGGATGCTGAAGCCATTGTAGACCAACTGCGCCAAGGGAGCGATCGCGATTGGCTGACGGTGTTAATTTTCGATCAGTTTGAGGAGTTCTTTTTTGCTCACAAAGATCCCCAGGATAGAAAGCCCTTTTTCCAGTTTCTAGGGGAGTGCCTGAATATTCCCTATGTGAAAGTCATTCTTTCCTTGCGCGAGGATTATCTGCATTATTTGCTCGAATGCAACCGACTGGTCGATCTGGGTATTATCAATAACAATATTTTAGACAAAAATATTCTCTATTATTTGGGTAATTTAGCACCCGATGATGCGCGATCGGTCATTCAAACGTTAACGACTGATTCCCAATTTTATCTGGATGGAGACCTAATGGATGCCTTAGTCGCAGACTTGGCGCGAGATTTAGGCGAAGTGCGTCCCATCGAGCTACAAATTGTGGGAGCGCAACTACAAACGGATAATATCACCACCTTAGCCCAGTTTAACCAGTACGGCTCGAAAGAAGCTTTAGTCGAGCGCTTTCTCGATGAAATTGTCCAAGACTGCGGTCCTAATAATACTAACCTCGTCAAGATTATCCTCTATCTGCTCACGGATGAAAATAATACTCGCCCGTTGAAGACTCGCGCGGAACTGAAGAATGAGGTAGAGTTAACAGAAGAACGGATGGATTCCATCCTCAGTATTTTGGTGCGATCGGGTTTAGCTTTTCAAGTTCCCGGTTTTCCCGACGAGCGCTATCAACTCGTCCATGATTATCTCGTTCCCTTCATCCGGCAAAAACAATCCCAACAACTCATCGCCGAACTCGAAAAAGAGCGCGAACAGCGACGCTTAACCGAAGCCAAACTCAATCAAGCCCTTCAGAAAAATCTACGCACCGCACGCCGAGCCACCGCCACATTAGCAGGCTTATTATTCGCCATTACTGGAATCGCCAGTATTGCCACTGTTGCCGGAATTAACTTATATATTTCTGGTCTAATTTCTAAATCATCATCTAAACACAACAAAGAACTCGATCGATTAGTTTCAGCAATTGAGACTGGCAAGATACTGAAAAAAGTTCCTTTTGTCATGCCAGGTTTACGCTTAAAAGCAAAAATTGAGTTGAATCATGCGATTTTAAATTTGAATGAAATAAATCGCTTGGAAGGACACAGATCCGCAGTGACTAAAGTCGTATTTAGTCCTGATGGTCAACTCATTGCATCAGCAGACAAAAGGAATGAAATCAAAATCTGGGATATTACTGGACATCATATAGCTGATTTAGTTGGACATTCTGATAAAATAGCAGGAATTAGCTTTAATTATGACAATCGATTTGTTGCATCTGTTAGTGAAGATAACATACTAAAAGTTTGGGATATAGAAGCAGAGAAAGAAGAGAAGGAAGTTCAACTACCCCCGATCGCCAAACCAGTAACAAGTGTTAGTTTTAGTCCGGACAAAAATATTATTGCATTTGCATCAGGTCAAACAATTGAGCGTCTTAATATCTTGACTAGAAAATTTTTGCCGCAACTTAAAGGCCATAAGAATGAAATTACAAACATTGCATTTAGTCGAGATGGTACAATGCTCGCCAGTAGCGATTTGAATGATGAGGTAAAGATTTGGCATTTATATAGTGGAGAAAAACTGGCAACTCTATCTAGTTATGGAACTATTCACATTAATTTTAATGAAGATGGAAGCCAACTTACTTTAGTCAGTAAAGACAGTAGTATTAAACACTATTTACTAGAAAATAGACTCAGCTCAGTGACATTACTTAAAACAATTGAAGCCGATCTCCGGAGGAATCCTAATATTAAAGTTTCTAGTTGGAATTCACCAATACTGGCATTTGTCAATCGCCATAATTCTAAAACTATAAATTTAAAGTTAGTAGATGTAGATGATTTACCCTATTCGACTGAATTAGAGGGGCATCGAGATCGCATTAACGACCTCAGCTTTAATTCAAATCGTAAAATATTAGCTTCAGCCAGCGAAGATCGAACAATAAAAATTTGGGATATGAAAAAACACTTCGCCATATTAAGTAGAAATGGTAGTAATGAAGTCAATAAAGTTAAGTTTAATAAAAAAGGGGATCGAGTTATTACAACTCACTCTAAAAATAGAATTCGATTTATGGATAAGTATGGTGAAAATGAATCATTTATTCCATTTATACCTGCCAATAACTCCCTTATAGAACTTACTCTTGATGGGCAAAAAATACTAACGGAAACATCTAGAGATGAAATCCAAATTCATCCAACTAAAAATAAAGGGGAAAGTATAGCACAAAATGAAAATGGTCTTGCCAAAATTGCTATAAGTCCTGATGGCAAAAGAATTGTTGCTATTGGTTATGATAATGTAGTCAAGTTTCTAGATACCAATGGTCAGGTACTCAAATCAAAAGAATATCCGGAACTTGATACTCGATTATCATGGCTTCGATCCAGATATGGGATACAAGCGTTATTTTATACATATAAATCAAGAGATACTGTTTTATTTAGTCCGGACAGCCAACGCATTACCTTAATTACCAAGCATGAAGACGATCGTAAAAACACTATTTATCTTTTTTCTAGAGATGGGCAACGTCTCAAGAAAATTGATAGCCATATCAATGAAGTTACTAAGATTAAATTTAGTCCAGATAGTCAAATGTTTGCTACCATTGGTGATGATAACTTTATTTATATATATGATAAGAATGGCGAAGAAATTAATCTTTTGAAAGAACACGAAAATCAAATTACTGATGTTAGCTTTAGTTATGACAGTACGATGCTAGTCTCAAGTAGTCGCAACTCAACAGGACGTAGCGAAATTAAACTTTGGAATGTTAATAATCTATCAAATCCAATCAAAGTTTGGAAAAGCTATGCCACCAAAAACATTGAATTTAGCCCAGATAATAAAACAATTTCAACTTGGAATTATGATAACACGATCCAAATTTGGAATCTGCAAGGTGATGAAATTAAACTAATAGATCATGAGGGTGAAGTAACTGATATTGATTTTAGTCCATATGGAGAAATATTAGCTTCTGCAAGTGCCGATAACTTTGTACGTCTATGGTATAAAGATGGTACAGAACCTAAAGTTTTACGAGGACATTCAGAGACAGTCCGTCAGGTTGTTTTTAGTCCTACTAGTCAAACTTTCGTTTCTGTGAGTATTGATGGCATGGTTAACTTGTGGAGGCGAGATGGTAGCTTTAGAAAAACACTTCAGTCTCCCAGTAAAATAGAGGATAAAGAAAACAGTTACAGGCGCGATCGCATTCAATTTAGTAAGGATGGTAAGATAATTACTTTAGTTAGTAAAATAATCGAGCGCGATCGATCTACTTCTACTATACAGTGGTGGGATGATAAAGGTAAGAAAATCGACCCAGTTGATGAACGAAGCTCTTGGGACTTTGACAAAACAAGCTTTAGCCCCGAAAGTGGAACAATGGCTATAATTCATCCAATTCATGATTTGAATTTATGGGATTTAGATGGTAATAAACTACAGAATTTTTCTGGACACACAGACAAAATCAACAGCGTTAGTTTTAGCCAAGACGAAAAAATATTAGCTTCTGCAAGTGATGATAAAACAGTAAAGCTATGGCTCCTGAATGGTAAATTGAATGATAACTTTTTTAAAACACTACCCCATAAAGATAAAGTCAATGCTGTTAGTTTTAGTCCGGATAGTCAAATTCTAGTCTCTGGTAGTGACGATAACACGGTTCAAGTGTGGGATCGAGAAGGCAACTGGCTTGAGACACTTGAACATAAAGATAGAGTAAACAGCGTTCAGTTCAGTGATAAAGGTAGATTTCTAGCTTCTGCCAGTGGTAAACTTGTGAGAGTATGGCAGAAAAAGAGAGTCCCAAAGGAAAATGGAGAATTATTCCAAGAATACCCGTATCCTAAACCCTTAATACATGATGATATAGTAACCGATCTCTACTTCAGTGACGATGGTAAGTACCTTGTCTCTATGGCTAAAGATAATAGTGTCAAACTTTGGCGAGTTAGTGATGGTGAATTGAGGGAACAATTCAATAATGTGAGGGCAGTAACCTTTAGTCCAGACAGTAAGCTTTTAGTAACAGAAGACAAGATCTTAATGCTCGATAGCTTATGGTTCAAAGAAGAAATTGACCTTTCAACACCATATTCATGGAATAGTGTCCAATTCAACCCTGATGATGAAAAAACGATCGCCATCGGACATCGGAATGGTTTAAGTATCTTGTATTTAGACTTGGATAAACTTTTAACAAAAGCTTGTAATTTGGGCAATGACTATCTCAATAAAAAGAAATATCGTCACCTCTGTGATGGAGTAACTGAGGAATGAGACATGGCTGTAGGGGCAAAAAATATTTCACCCCTACAAGAAAAAACACCGATTAATATGCATCTTGCAATTCGTAGAAATCCGGAGAGATGTAATCTTTCCGCAAGGGCCAACCTACCCAGTCTTCTGGCATCAGCAGGCGCTTGAGATTGGGATGACCTTCATAGACAATCCCATACATATCATAGGATTCCCGTTCTTGGAAATCGGCCGCTTTCCAAATCCAATAGACTGAAGGCACTTTCGGGTTATCGCGAGGCAGATAAACCTTTACCCGCACTTCTTCCGGGTCAACCACATCATCGTCCACTTTCAGCAAATGGTAAAAACTGACTAATGCTTGACCCGGACCTTCATCATACGCACCTTGACATTGGAGATAATTAAAGCCATAGGCATAGAGCGCAGAGGAAATGGGTAGGAGAAATTGGGGTTCTACCTTAATCAATTCTATCGAAGAGCGATCGCGCCCCAAAAACTCATGACCAAACCCATTCTCACCCAACCAGCTCGAAACCGGTCCTGCCGTTTCCTGTGCTAACTCTTGATTTTCCTCAGCCACCCTGAACTTCCTCCTGTTTTTCACCTTCTAATGCTGCAGGAATCGGCATTCCATAAGCCTCTGCCAACGCTTTCGGGGGAGCTTGTCGCGTCTCGGATTGGAGATATGCTCCCGTCAAAATCGGTTCAACCACGTTCATTTTGTGGCTCACCTGATAATAACGATGGGTTTGCAGGATTTTGCTCCGTTCCTGAATCGTTTCATTCGCAATCTTTTTGCGCAACTTAATGATGGCATCAATAATTGCCTCAGGTCGCGGAGGACAACCGGGAATATAGACATCAACTGGAATCAGTTTATCCACCCCACGCACCGCAGAAGGGGAATCCATACTAAACATACCACCTGTAATCGTACAAGCACCCATGGCAATCACATACTTGGGTTCGGGCATTTGCTCGTACAAGCGCACCAGAGCCGGAGCATACTTCATGGTGATGGTTCCGGCTGTAATCAGCAAATCCGCTTGTCTGGGACTCGAGCGGGGAACCAAACCAAAGCGGTCAAAATCAAACCGGGAACCAATCAAGGCCGCAAATTCGATAAAGCAACAGGCTGTACCATACAACAGCGGCCAAAGTGAAGAGAGTTTCGCCCAGTTATACAAATCCTCTACCGTTGTCAGAATTACATTCTCTGACAGTTCGTTAGTGACTTGCGGACGTTCAACGGGATTAATCAGATTTTGTGTCATCTCTGTTTTACTAGAACCTACGACCATTCCAATGCTCCTTTTCTCCAAGCGTAGACCAAGCCCACCACCAGAATGGCGATGAAAATCAAGGCTTCGATAAAGGCTAACAGGCCTAACTTGCTAAAAGCTACTGCCCAAGGATAGAGAAACACGGTTTCTACATCAAAAATAACGAACACCAGGGCGAACATATAGTAGCGAATGTTGAATTGAATCCATGCCCCCCCCACCGGTTCAACGGCGGATTCGTAAGTGGTGCGGCATTCCGGGCCAACGCCTTTGGGACGCAGGATATAGGAAGCTCCCAGAGCCAACACGGGGACTGAGCTGCATAGCAGCAGAAAGCCTAAAAAGTATTCGTAACCGCTAAGAACAAACACAATGGGTTATTTAATCACGAAGGAGAACAAAAATACTGTGAACATTCTGACATAGTTCCGGCCCTTTCGCTTATGGCTCCAGGAAACCTGATGCCCCTGAGTAGGGGCTGATGGCGGATTAGGGAGAGGTATAGGAATGTAGTATGGTGATGATATGTGCTGGCGATCGCCAGGCTCTCTTTCGATTTGACACGCAACCGTATAAGTAAGCAATCTCCCCCCCTTTCCCTATGGCTCAATCAAATTTAGAGAAGCTCGGATCTTATCTGCGTCCCCATTGGAAATCAGCCGGCTTGGGTATTTTTTCTCTTTTAATTGTCAATGCTCTGGGGGTTTACCTTCCTCTGCTGATTCGGGATGGAGTCAATAATCTACAAGTGACGTTTAGCACTCGGACGGTCATTAGTACGGTGCTGTGGTTATTGGTGTTAGCCACTATCATGTGGGTGATTCGTATGGTTTCGCGGGTTTTGTTGTTTGGGGTCGGTCGTCAGGTGGAGTTTGACCTCAAACAGGCAATATTCGGGCATTTCTTGCGCCTAGATTCGGGGTATTTTGCCACGCATACGGTGGGGGATTTGATTAACCGGGCGACCTCGGATGTGGACAGTATTCGCCGTCTGCTGGGGTTTGCCGTGTTGAGCTTGGCGAATACAGTGTTTGCGTATGTACTGACTCTGCCGGTGATGCTATCGATTCATTTGCGCTTAAGTTTGTTGGCGATCGCCGTTTATCCCTTAATGTTATTTGCCGTACAGATTTTCAGCAACCGACTTCGCAAGGAACAGCAGGACGTACAGGAAGAACTCTCCCACGTTAGCGATCTGATCCAAGAAGATATGAGCGGCATCTCGTTAATTAAAATTTATGCCCAAGAAGACAATGAACAGCAAGCTTTTCGCCAACTCAATCAGAAATTGCTCGGCGCAAACCTCAAGTTAGCCAGAACTCGTAATTTTCTCTTTCCCTTCGTCGAAGCTTTAGCTTCCTTAAGTTTACTGGTGATTCTCTGGATGGGGACTCAAGAAATTGCCAGCGGTTCGATTACCATTGGGGACTTTTTAGCCTTGCTGCTTTATGTGGAGCGCCTGGTGTTTCCAACTGCCTTACTCGGTTTTACCATTAGTGCCTATCAGCGGGGAGAAGTGAGTATTAATCGCATCGAAGAAATTCTCAAGGTGCAGCCCAAAATTCTGAATTTTTCCCAATCTCTAGACTTTAAAACACCACCTAAAGGTCAACTGGTTGCCCGTCATCTGAGCTATACGTATCCCGGTAGTGCTACCCCCGCTCTGAACAACATTAATTTTAGCATTCATCCTGGTGAAACTATTGCCATTGTCGGGCCGATTGGTTCGGGAAAATCAACCCTAGCTAAGGCACTTCCGCGACTGTTACCCATTGCCCAGGGTCGGGTATTTCTGGATAGTTATGACATTACCAAGCTTAACTTAAACGATTTGCGGGGCGCGATCGCGTTTGTTCCTCAAGATAGTTTCTTGTTCAGTACCACGATTCAAAATAATATTCGCTATGGCGATCCTCTGGCGGAACAGTTGAGGGTAGAAACCGCCGCAACCACTGCCCAAATTCATCCGGAAATTCTCAATTTCCCCCAATATTATGACACCATTGTCGGAGAAAGAGGGATCACTCTATCCGGCGGACAACGGCAGCGCTCTGCCTTAGCTCGTGCGTTGCTGATTGATGCGCCCGTCTTAATTTTGGATGATTGTTTATCGAGTGTAGATAATCAAACAGCGACCGGAATTTTAAAGAATCTATCTACAGGCACGCGCAAAAAAACCGTGTTGTTTATTTCCCATCAACTTTCCGCAGCAGCAACAGCCGATCGCATCTTTGTCATGGAACGGGGAAGCATTGTGCAAATGGGACACCATCGGGAATTAATCGAGCAAGAGGGACTGTATCAAACCCTGTGGAGTCAACAACAATTTGAGGAGTTACTGAAATAATTTCCTCTACCTATATCCCTCTGCCATAAGAGAGAGACTTATCCCTGCTTGCAGTAAATAATTCAGAGCTATAGGAGCCATTTGCAGGTTATTGTACCATCTTGTCCAAGCTTGGAGAGGAGACTCCGGTTATAGGGGCGAAAAAAAATTCGCCCCTACTGTCATTGAAAGGGATTAATAATATTGAGTTGTCCCGAAACAATTAACCCATCTTGCATATCTTCAGAATACAAAAAATCTGCACCACCGGCTAATGCACTCGCCACAATCAGGCTATCCCAAAATGAGAGATTATAATTGATGCGTAAATCAGAAGCAGATTGCAGAATATTTAAGCTAAATTCTACCACTTGACAGCGATTATACAGGGATTGAATCACTGCTTTAATTTGAGTTTCATCAAAATTAGCTTTCTTAATTAGATTCGCCGAAATTTCATTAATCACCTGGGTACTGATCGTCAAAGAAGATTGGTCTGTAATCGAAGTAGCGATCTTTAGCTTTCGTTGTCTTTCTCTAGCGTCTATACGTTGATCGTCAAACAGTCTATAGAGCCAAATGTTAGTATCAATAAGGTTTAACTTCATCAAACTTCATCCATAATTAACAGTCATAAATGTCTTCACGCTTCAGAAAACAATCCACTTTAATTGGATTTTGTGTCAAGCGATCGATGATATCTAGTGTGTGATTCTTTTTTTGATAAGTAGACAATTTATCCAGTTCATTTTTAGCCTTAAATGCTTCAATAATGGTTTGTATTTGTTGTATCTGTTCTGGCTTCAACTCACTGACATCCATGATTTGTCTCATCATACACTCTCCTTGTTATTTATGAATATTATAATACTCAGTAAAAGAAATCCGTCATACCCATACCATCTATTCTAAATGAACAGCGATCGCGAATATCTACTTGATGCTATCCAAATTTTTAGCCATATACTGGAATTTACCCAGGGATTAAATCAGGATGAATTTGAGATTGATTAGTCTGAAGTTGCTTGCTTATTATATCCTAATAATTTCGAGTTGTGAAGGCTGATTTATAGAAAAATATCCCCAATCAAGAGACGTATCCCTATGACCAAAGAATGCATAAGTTTGAGCTGCTCTTAAAATGAGATCGATATTAAAACAGACTGCTAAAGGAAATAAACCAGGAAACACATCCACAATTTCTATTTCTTCTGTTAAGGATTTAGAAGGGTCATATAAATAAATCTCCTCTCCCTCTTCATATGAATAATATTTACATATATAGAAGTTGTTTTCCCCTCCTCCTGCAATCGCCATAAATTCCTCTATATCACCTTGACGATCCGGCCGGTCATATTCTTTTCCAAAGGTTACTAAGTTATAACCCAAACCATCTAAATCTAAAATAGCATTTTTGATCTCTTCCCAGGTTGGATGTTTAATAAAAGTTGAATGATTTTCGTGTCCCCCAGACAAATCAGTGACATACATTAATTTACCCCCATCAATATAATAGATAAACTATTCCCTACTCTATGGCATCAGAGTCGATTGAGAATTTCAGGTAATAAACTTCTGGGAACTTGTGCTAGGGCGCGGTTTTGGGCATCAATGCCTCCCTCATTGTAGAGCGATCGCACGGCTTGCAGTAAATAATTGAGTGCCGTATGCGCCATTTGTGGATTATTTTGCCATCTTGTCCACGCTTCGATATGATGTTTGAGGGATAATTCAAGGGGTTCAAGGATATCCGATTTATCCTTAGAACCAACTTGATGGGCACTCATCGCCAATTGATATAAAGCCACACCCAGATTATTATAAGTAGCAATGGGATCGAAAGTGAGGTTAAGAGAACCTTCAGATTTAGTATTTTCGAGAGCTTCAATCACCTTTTGATAGGCTCCAATACACTCTCTTAAATGCTCCCGTCTCTGTTCAATGGGTGCATTGGGTTGATTGGCTAAGTGCCAATAGGTTGTTCCCAAATTATTTTGTGTTGCTGTATAGCCACTGGGATTGGTTTCTAGGGTACGATATTGAAGGGCAAGTTGATACGACCAAATCGCTAATTGTAAATAGTCTTTAGAATTGTGATATCGGGATAAATTCCAATACGCAGTCCCTAAGTTATTTTGAATCATCCCATAACTAAGGGCATCGCGATCGGGATGATAATATTTTAGGGCTTCTTGATAAGCCGCGATCGCCTGTTTCAAATTTTTAGCCGCCTCTTGATGTTGCGCCAAATTCCAATAAGCAGTTCCCAGATTATTTTGAGTCGAAGCGTAGTGCTGTGAGTCTTGATCCGACACTCGATCGTAAGATTGATCCGCCGGTTTTCCTTGATGGGATAAGGCAGACTGATACGCGGCGATCGCCTTTTGTAACCCTTCTACCGGGTTCTCATGGCGCGATAATTCCCCGTAGGCAATACCCAGATTATTCTGCAACCGAGTATAACCTTGAGGTTGGGATTCAATCTGAGGATGGGATAGTGCTTGTTCATAGGTTTGAATCGCTTGTTTGAGTGCAGCTAACCCCTCTTCCCGGTTCGTCACTTTCCGAGATAAAATCCAGTAGAGATTGCCTAAATCATTGAGTAAGTCTAAACGGGCGATCTCATCCTCCTCTAGCTCTTCTAGAGTCTTCCGTTGCGCGGCGATCGCCTCTTGCACCTCTTCTAGAGTATCCGTTTTGACTACTACAGGACGTGGTGTTTCCCCTCCTCCTGTGCCCAATTTCTGCTCTTCTTCCTCTTGCGGAGGCAGTTCCGCTAACTCTTTTACTTGCTCCTTTAACCCCACTCCCCCTCGGGAATTGGTTGGCAACGGTTCAGCCACAAACTCAAATAACCCCGTATGACAATGCCAAAATCGAGGAACCGACTGTTGAATCGAAAATAACCACGGACGAGGTATCCAGATTAACAGATTCCAATCCCAGGCTAAATCCAGATACCGTTGAGCAATATATTCCAAATTTTGCAAAAAAGACCATTGTTGGGTAGGAGACTTTTGCATCAGACGCTGTACCCCAAAAAATTGGAACCCAGGGGAAAACTCGCGGGGAACATGGGGAGAGAGATCTAAAGGCGAAACCTTCATCCAATCATCTTTGCGTCGTCGAGGAGGAGAGTTAGGACTGAAAGGGAGAGATTTCTGGATTTCTTGATGATTAGCGACATTGTACCAGCGATCGATTTGGTGAACCAAATTCGGATCGTCCGCTTCTAATTCCAGGGTTATCCATCGCGGAATCTCCGAATCTAGCGGAGTTTCATTACATCGACTCTCCATATCCAGTTGATTCACCAAATACTGGCAAAAATTCGGATCGTCACAAACTGCTAAAAACAGTTGACGGCGCAGGTTTAAGCTAAGTGCTTCTTTTAAGTCGCGGTAGGTTTGCCAATTCTTATCTTGCAGCATCATAGGAATTAGGGAATAGGGAATTAGGGAATAGGGAATAGGGAATAGGAAATAGAATGCTATATACTTCTATCCTCCAAGGAATGAACCCCAATTCAGGATTTCTTCCCCATTCCCCCATTGCTACTGCTGTTCTGCCTCTACATTAAAGGAAGGAAACGGTGCCGGTGTGCCTTGATAAATCGGTAAAACGCCATTCCATTTCTCAATCATTTTCTCTTGCAGTTCAATTTGCCGCAGTTCTAACGTCATTGAAGTAATGCTAGAAGCTTGAATTTTCGCCACTTCTGCATCTCCTCGCGCTTCGATCTCTTTTTGCTTGGCTTCAGCTTCAGCAACCTCTAACTGCGCTTGAGCGGCGATCGCCCGTTGCTCTGCTTGAAATCGAGCCGTAATTTGAGCCTCAATCGATTGATCGAATCGAGGTTTACTCACAAAGCCTACAGACTCAAAATTAACACCCACCGGCCCAAATTTATCCGTCAAACAAGTTTGCACTTCTTTGAGCAATTTAGATTGCTGACTACCGAGAATTTCTTCCGGTTTATAATTCGTCGCCGATTGATTAAAACAGTTTCGGGTTTCACTGCGGACTAACGTACCCTTAAACTGTTCTGGATCTTTCAGGTATTTGCCATAAAAATCCTTGATTTGAGTCGTATTGAAGAAATAGGAGAGAGACACATCCGCATTAACTGTTGTTCCGCCAACCCCAAACGTAATACTTTCATCCTTGGGCGAACCTTCATCAACGGAAGCCGTCAAAATATAATACTGGACATGATCGGGAAAAACAATAATCTCTTCACTATAGCCGTTATACCAAACTTTTCCCGTGCTAATCGTGGCATTTTGTACGCCCCGATTATTACCATACAATTCAACTTTTAATCCTACATAACCGGGGGGAATACGTTTAACGCTGGTTCCCGGTAATACACCACAGGAAGAGAGGAAAGAGAGTGAGGCACCAAGTATTGCTGCCAGAAAACCAGAGGTAATCAGAGGACGGAATTTCATTGAATTTACTCCTAAAGTGTGGATTTTTTATCTAGTAATTCCAAGACTGAAAAAGATTCATAAGGAAAGGCGGCTTTGAGTTCCCGTTGGCGACGTTTTGCGTCAGCAATTTCGCTTTGAATTTGGAGAATAGAAAGGGCAGGGATAAAAACTAAACTCGAACAGTATCCGAATACGCCTAACCAAACTTTAGCCGTATTTGGAGCGCTGACTAAGTTAGCAGAAGTTCCTAATAGCCAAAAACAGAATAGAATTTCAATGCTACCTAAAATAATCCATTTCTTGATGGTGTTCATGTCATAGGGAATAGGAAATAGGGAATGGGTTCAAAACCCATCGGTTAGGTTCTATTCTGGCAAGTTAGACTTACACACCCGGTGATTGTGTAGGAAGATTCACAGGCACTATGGTAAAATTGGAGGGCGGTTTATGAAGCGATCCAATGATTTCACCACAGCTAGAAAACCACTGGAATGAATTTGTATCAGGGCTGGAGGACATAGAGTGGACGACGCAACCAAATCAAGTGGCGAAGTTATCCCAAGATTACTTTCATTTTAGCCCCATTTTACAGCCTTTGTTAGGAGAAAAACGAGCAGATGTAGTCGTCCTTCCCCTCACTGAAGCACAAGTTTTAAGAGTGGTTAAGGTTTGTGTGAAGTATAAAATTCCGATTACTGTTCGCGGTGCGGGAACAGGAAATTATGGTCAATGTGTGCCTCTAGAAGGAGGAGTCGTTTTAGATTTAACTCGAATGAATCAGATTCTGGAGATTAAACCAGGATGGGTGAGAGCGGAACCCGGAGCAAAGTTAGCGCAAATTAATAAGTTAGCTGCTGAAATAGGTTGGGAGTTGCGTTTACTTCCTTCAACCTATCGCACGGCAACCCTAGGGGGGTTTATTGCCGGAGGCAGTGGAGGAATTGGATCTATTTTATACGGATGGTTGGGCGATCGCGGCAATGTCCTAGCTGCCAAAGTGGTTACCCTTGAAGATGAACCGCAAGTGCTGGAATTGCGTGGGGATGACGTGCAACAAGTCAATCATGCCTATGGAACCAATGGCATTATCATTGAGTTAGAAATGCCCTTAGCACCGAGTTATCCTTGGGCTGAATGTATCGTTGTTTTCTCTGATTTTATGGAAGCAGCACGGTTTAGCCAACAATTAGGAGAAGCAGATGGTTTAATTGCTAAGTTAATTAGTCTTCATGCTTGGCCCATTCCTTCCTATTTTACTGCCCTAAAATCTTATTTACCCGATCGCAAGCACGCAGTTCTAATCATTTTTGATTACTCTAGTTTAGTGGGTGTACAAGCATTAGCGCAAGAGTTTCAAGGAGAAATCACTTATATTTCTTCAACAGCAGAAAAATCCCTGAACTTGGGTGAGTTTACCTGGAATCATACTACCCTTCATGCTCGCACGGCTAACCCAAATTTAACTTATTTGCAAAGCCGCTTTCCCTCCGATCCGAAATTGGAATTAGTGCAACAGTTTTATGAGCATTATGGCGAAGAAGTGATGATGCATTTAGAAATTGTCCGTTTCCAAGGACAAGTTGCTCCCTGCGGCTTAGAGGTTGTGAAGTTTACAAGCGAGGAACGGTTGCAGGAAATTATGGACGATCGCGAAAATCATGGGGTTTCCATCTTTAATCCCCATACCTACATTTTAGAGGATGGAGGCAGTCGGATGATTAATCCACTTCAAGTCAATTTCAAAAAGAAAGTCGATCCTTATGGTTTATTGAATCCCGGCAAAATGCGTGGCTGGTTGGATCAAATGAATTATAGTGCTTCGCGCTAGGCACACTAGCAATAGGCAATAGCTTGTATAGCTTAGGGTCTAAGGCTTCACCCTCTACTTCATATCAGCATAGCTCACTCGCTAGATTGAGTCTGTTGTTCACTCCCCCTATCTCCCCATATCCCTCTCTCCTCATCACAACGCAAAGCCCTCTAAAGGGTAAGATTTTCTATAGGGGCCATTTGAAATGTATGGTGACTTCATGAAAGCTTTAAACGCCGCCTCAAAGGCTATAACCTTGACCAAATAAGGCTTTTAGATAATTTTAAGCCCATAGGAGTTGCCATAGTCTTTATATTACCTTCATGAAACCCGGCTAACACTTCGGTGGAAGTTCTGTCATTTTTTCCATAACTGACTATTTTGGTTCTTTATTCTTAGAAAATCTTAGGAAATAGACTCAACAGAATTGAGTGTAAGCCCTGATGTGCTAACGGTTTTGAGGGGTTATATTAATCATAAGCTAGAAAAAAAACAACTAGCTACCACCATTTTCAGAGCATTCAAGGAGCAATCAAAATGAGTAATATTAGTATAAAAACTTTATTCACGGCTACTGCAGTGACCCTCTCAACAGCTTTTATCGCTACTCAACCGGTACAAGCCTTCGGTTTCACCCCATCAAGCGGTTTCACTACGTTAACAAGCGACTGGAATATAGTGCAGGACTCCTTTGAGGATGGAACGGGTGGTGGTATTGTTGGCACGAACAGCAATTTTGAAATGTTTGGTATGGCGGCCAAAGTTGAAAACGGCCAAGCCTATTTTGCGTTCAATGGCAACCTGGGACTCGAAAAGAGTGGTGGTGTTGGACAAGGAGACTTATTCTTTAACTTCACAGGTAAGAGCTTCAAAGATGCGAGTGCTGCCGAGAAGTTGTTAGGTGTTCATTTTTCCTCGAATGACGCTGGCAATGGCTCTCTAGCCTATGGTCTCTATGAAAATGTGAGCGCTAAAAGCGTAACGAAATGGAACAGTGGTCACAGCGGATTTCAAAGCTATCGGAATTCTGTCGCCAACAAGGGTGGAAGCGTAGATTTTGGAGATTTAACGACTGCGGAAGCTCAGGAATATCTGACTGCTTTTGATGGTGGACATGAAGATGGTAACCACAGCATTCAAAATGTGATTAAAACTGGAGATAAAGTTGCTAATGACGGCTTTGCCTTCTTGAGTGACGCTGAACTTGCTGGTCTTGACTTTGGCTCGAATCACGTAGCAAAAGCAAAGACGTTTGGATTTAAGTTCGATGCCAGCAAGTTACCGACCGGAAAAGCTTTACTGACTTTAATGCACGAGTGTATCAACGATGGTATGGCGATGGCAGTTGAGTTTGAAGAGGAGCCTACTGTTGGTGTTCCCGAACCGACTAGCATCCTCACTTTAGGTCTGATGGGTTTGGGATTAGCGGGTGGTCAACTGCGCAAGAAAAATTCATAGATGATATGACATCGGGTTAAGCATAAGTCGCTGCAACCGTTACAGAAGCAATCTTGACCAGCGTTAAGATTGCTTTTTTATTGATGAATGGTTTTCACGGATAAAGAGCGCAGTCGATTGAAGGCTGCTGCTAACTCAAAGGGGCGAAACTCGACTAGGTTTCCTTCGCGAAACCGGGTTAGCGCGTCTAAACCTCCGTCTTGAATATCGGCGAAAATGGCTTCTAGGGTTTCTGCAAGGGTGTATTGGCCATTGAGATAGTTTTCTTTAGCATAAACCATGGCTTCGGCGATCGCCTTTAATTGCCCCACTTCGACCAACTGTTCGACATCAGCTAAATCAATGGAGTCTGTACCAAAGACGACTTGATTGACATCTCGTACCTTGAGCTTCACAGATTTATGCCCCTGACTGGGGTCTACACTGGCTCCTATGGGGATTCTGGGGGAAATTTGCCCAAAATGGTCGCCACCTTCAATTTGCCGCTCTGTGGGGTATTTTTCGGCGATCGCCTGGGCTGCTTCTGTCAAGTCTTCAGGGACAAAATGATTCATGGAAATCACCGTATCTGCCACATCAAAATAGTCCCCGCTTCCGCCAATCACCAACAGGGTAGATACGGCATAATCGGCATAGAGTTGGCGCACCTTATCAATGAGGGGGGTAATGGGTTCGGAGGTTTTGGCAATCAAGGCTTGCATTCGGCGATCGCGAATCATAAAATTAGTAGCAGCGGTATCCTCATCCACTAAAAACAGTTTTGCCCCAACTTCGAGTGCTTCCATCATGTTTGCGGCTTGGGAGGTACTACCACTAGCATTGGGAGTAGAAAAAGCTGTAGTCTCCAAATTTTGGGGTAAATCCTGAATAAAAGGGGAAATATCCACCCCTGTGATGGAACGGCCATCTTCTGCTCTAATCTTAACTGAGTGGCGATCGCTGACCACAAATTCCCGGCCATCCCCCGGAATATGATTATAAATCCCCAATTCGATCGCCTTTAACAGCGTTGATTTACCATGGTATCCCCCTCCCACAATTAAGGTTACTCCTTGAGGAATTCCCATTCCCGTGAGTCTTCCTTGGTTGGGTGTTTCTAGAGTCACGCGTAGGGACTCTGGAGATTCAAAGGGAACGGCTCGATCCACTAATCCCCGTCGATCCACTCCACTGCGGCGGGGTAAAATTGCCCCATCAGCCACAAAAGCCACTAACTGATTTTGGCTTAATTGCGATCGCAAGGCTTCTGCATCTTCTACCGTTTCGATATGCGCTTGTAGTTCCTCCGCCAGTAAGTTCTCATATTTCAGGGATTGTTCCACAATTTCCGGTAAATCTTCACACAATAAAACCCCCGCTTGATACCCTAAAATCCGCCGACCTTGGGCCGGTAAACCTACTGTAAAACGGGCTTCTATGCCTTGTTGTGTCAAAATTATAGATGTGCGAGATAACACTTCTTGACCGACACGAAGCATCTGAATCAGACCACTATTTCCCGTCCCTCGGCGATCGTTAATTTGGGTACAGACTTGACAAAATTGACGCGTCAAATAGTCACATAAGGCGATCGCCCGACTGCGGTTTTGATACGTTTGTAGAGGAAAACCGGCCACTTCATAGGACATCAACACCCGCACCTGACTGGGAGCAGCAAAGGGATCGCCTTGCACTCGGTCAATGCAGAGCAGGAATTCGGGGAACTGATAGCGACCGCGAATATCTTTATATGCTTTATAACTGCGATCGTTCAATTGGTGGAGCAGTTGACGTAAATGCAGTCGATCGGCCATAGTTCAACAATTAACAATTAATCATTAATAATGACCTCTCCCTTTTAGGGAGAGGCCTGACATAACTATTATGGACGATCGAGAGCATTGATACCAGACTGTAACACTGTTAAAACTTGCACCATATGCCCTTCAATCATTGCTCCTACATCTAACCACAAACCGGGAAAACTTCGAGAGCAAATGACCCCCGTTTCATCGGGTTCCAAGTTCACATAATCTCCATCCTCTAACCGAAACCAATCAATCCGGCGATCAAAGACCTGCCATACAATATATTCTTGGATGCCATTGCGTCGATAGGCTCGTTTTTTATTTCCCAAGTCAATTGCAGCACTGCTTGCAGCCACTTCTACCACTAATTCCGGTGGCCCTTCTAAGTATCCGTCTTTACTCAACGTCGCTTGTCCCCCACACTCTGGACGAATCAGTAATACCCCATCCGGTTGCAGTTCATTGTCCATATCCAACCGCACCGTTGGCTCAATTCCCATTTGTAGATCGGGTCTAGATATTTTATATGTCCACAGCCAACCCATCAGATCGCCATGGGGTTCAGCATGGGGGGTAAACCGTAGAGGGGAAGCCATGTATACTACTCCTTCAATTAATTCCGCTTTCTTGAGTTTTGGCATGTTAAAATAGCGACGCTCAAATTCTACGCGGGTGAGGCGATCGCCATTTGCCAGAGGTGGAATAGACGGTAAAGGAATATGGCTCTGAGATTGAGCTAATGTCGAAGTCATAGAGCTTAGAGAGGGGAAGTAGCAGATCTTGATTATAACTGAGGCGTAATGAAGCGGGCGATCGCCTCAAATATCAGAAACCGGGTTTCTTGCTACTTTTTCGAGACGATCTCGGAGTGTGGCACAAACCCGGTTTTTTGCTGCTTCCCTAGAGTTTAAACTTCAACCGGTTCTGGTTCTGGCTCTGACTCTTCCTGTAGTTCTTGTTTAATCGTCAGATATCGAATGACTTCTTCCGATAGGCGCATCGCTCTTTCTAGCTGGGCAATCACGCGACCCTCTACGGTATAGTTCATCTGAATATAGATCCCTTCCCGTTGTCTAGCAATTTCATAAGCTAGACGGCGTTTGCCTCGGTGTTGGGTTTCTACAATCGTACCCCCCTCATCTCGAATGAGGCTTTGATACTTTTCAATCATCTGGCTCACCTGTTCGTCCGTTAAATCAGGACGCAGGATGTACATCGTTTCGTAAACAAAATTTCGTATCGTCATCGGGATCTCCTTATGGACAGGGCTGACTCAGCATTGAGGCATAAGCCGACTTGCTGGATCAGCAAGGACTGACTATTGTAGGATGTCAACGCTAAAATATTTTAGTCTTTGGCGATCGGGTTATGCCTAGCTGCCAAAGCCTACAACAGTTAAGTTAGATAGATGGGTTCTTAAAATTTAAGACCGATCTCTGATTATACACAAAAAGTAGCAGGTAAGGTAATGGCCCAACGCTATGTCCGAGTCCAAACAACCGAAGGCAAGATTTATTATGGATTACTCAAGCTTAACCGCGAGGTGCAAGTGCTTGATGCTCCGCCTTGGTTACAGGGACAACCCACTGAGTTAATCCTAGAGGTCGATTCCTATCATTTGCTGGCCCCTTGCGCTCCCTCGAAGATTGTGGCGGTGGGGAAAAATTATGCTAATCATGCAGCAGAGATGGGCACTCCAGTACCCGAGGAACCTTTGCTGTTTATGAAGCCCTCAACAACAGTTATTCCTACAGATAAACCCATTTTATATCCCCCCCAATCGGAACGAGTTGATTATGAGGGAGAATTGGCGGTAGTGATTGGGAATCGCTGTGTAGACTGTACCCCAGAAGAAGCGGCCCACAAAATTTGGGGCTATACGATCGCTAATGATGTCACTGCCCGGGATATGCAACGTCGGGATGGCCAATGGACAAGAGCAAAAGGGTTTGATAGCTTTTGCCCGTTAGGGCCTTGGATTGTACGCGAAATCAATCCAGGGGCAAGATTACAAACCTTTCTCAATGACGATCGAGAACCTCGCCAATCGGCTTTAATTAGCGATATGGTCTTTACTCCAGAGATTTTGGTCTCTCATATTTCCCAAATTATGACCTTAATGCCTGGAGATGTAATTTTAACGGGGACTCCAGAAGGGATTGGCTCCATGCAAGTGGGCGATCGCGTTCGAGTTGAGTTAGAGGGGATTGGTTCTCTAGATAATCCAGTGATCGCCCGCTTCGGAGCAACTCCCTAACGGACTTGAGTATAGGCCGCTTCTGAAATCGTAGGGATTTCGGCGTAACGCCCCATAATAGATTGGGCGATCGCATAACCTACAGCGGCTAATACCCCCAAAAAGATGGCATTGTTGAGCGTCTCAATGATTAATCCTCCCCGAAACACCGGTTGGAGGATATAACTCATGACCAGAGAACATAAAAACAAGACAATATCCATTAAAATCGCTTGCATGGTATTGAAGCGAATAAAGTGGTTAATATTTGGATTACGAACCACCGCCATAAACAAGACAAAGAAGATAATCAGACTGGCAAAAGGAATACTGTTATAAATTTGCATCAATGGAGCTAGAGGGATTAAGAGCAATTGAAAAATGGGGAACTGCATCATCAATGAGATTCCAAATGGCAGTCCATATAACAGAGGTAGTAGATAGGGTAAACAAGCAAAAATGCGATCGGCTACGGTGGTCGTTCCACGCCAGGTCATGGTTGAGTTCTCCTTAAGCATGAGGCAACATCATCCAATCCACCATAGCGCAAGTTCCCGATCAAAAACTTAATCCTAGCTCATATCAATTAACAATTAATTCCATTGACTATATCTGTTCCCATTGTTTATCACCCCGATTATGTTGCGCCTTTACCCCTAGGTCATCGGTTTCCCATGGCCAAATTTAAACTACTCTATGAACTGCTTTTGAGCGATCGCATCATCACCCCTTCCCAAATCCATACTCCCGAACTGCCCCCTGTTGAATGGCTGCAACTCGTCCATACCCCCGACTATATCCAAGCCTACTGCCAAGGAACCCTAGACCCCAAGGCCCAACGACGCATTGGTTTACCCTGGAGTCCGGCCCTAGTGCAGCGCACTTGTCGGGCTGTAGGTGGTTTTATTCTCACCAGTCAACTGGCTTTAAAACATGGACTCGCCTGTAATACCGCTGGTGGTACCCATCATGCTTTTCCCGATCGGGGTACAGGATTTTGTATTTTCAACGATTTGGCGATCGCCGCCCGCGTCCTGCAAACCCTAAAATTAGCCCAGAAAATCCTCATCGTAGACCTAGACGTACACCAAGGAGACGGAACCGCCTGGATATTCCGAGACGACCCCAGTGTATTTACCTTCTCCATGCACTGTGACATCAACTTTCCCAGCCACAAACCGCCCAGTGACCTCGACATCCCCCTTCCCGTCGGTATGGAAGACCAAGCCTACTTACAAACCCTCGCCACCTATCTCCCCGACCTCCTCAGCCAAGTCCAACCCGATCTCGTCCTCTACGATGCAGGAGTTGACCCTCATATCCATGATGCCCTCGGAAAACTCTCCCTCACCGACACCGGAATATTCCGGCGAGACATGCAAGTTCTCAGCACCTGTCTAGCCGTAGGATATCCCATCGCTTGTGTCATTGGCGGAGGATACGCTAAAGATATGTCCGCCTTAGTCTATCGCCATTCCCTCTTACACCGCGCTGCCAGAGATGTCTATTATCACTATCGGCTCTAGCCCAAAAATGGATGGCTCTTACTATCCGCCTGTTTATTTCTAGCCGCCTCACTCATAAACCGCTTCAGAGCTTTTTCCCTATTTTTCATAAACGCCGTCCAAAATCCAGGTTGGAACTCATCCATAGTTTTAGCCAGCGCCCACACATCCACCGCTAAAATATTGTAGAGCGTTTCATCTTCGCGCTTGAGGGAGTTGATTTGATCGAGTAACTGACGAGTTTTGGACGAAGGAAAGTCCTTATTGACCATTAGAAAATCTCCCTAAAACGTTGCGATACTCTTTCAATGATAATGGTTGTAGATCTTCTCTGGTGCTTGGTCGTCGCTCTCTAGAAACGGTAAAGTAGTCATTGATTCATTAAATAAGACGATTATGTTACGCAAAATTTCCTTGGGCACTGTGGGTTTATATGTAGGAGGTCTCTTAACGATAGGAGGCTTCGTCGCCTATTTTACTAATCATCCGACCCTCAACTTAGCCGGATTTTTTTATGGTATTCCCCTCTTATTAGGAGGACTCGCCTTAAAAGCCTCAGAATTGAAGCCAGTCCCCGTTACTCAAGAAACTTCTGCTGAGGTATTAGCCCTACGGGATCGACAAGGAACCTCCACCCAACTCCAGGTATGGAAAGATGTGACTCGGTATCGATATGGCCAAGAAGCTCATCTGGATGAGTCTCTCAAAAGTTTAGGCTTAAGTCCCACAGATGAGGAACGCCCCCTACTCATTGGCATTCGAGAAGTAGCCGTTGATAGCTCTTATGCTTTGGTTTTAGAGTTTGAGTCTCCCTTTGTCTCTTTAGACGCTTGGCAAGAGAAACGAGAAAAAATAGAATACTTTTTTGGCCCCGGCTTGCGGGTTGAAGTTGCCCCTCAAGAGGGAGAAGAAGATTGTTTTGATATCTTCTTAATTGCTGTGGGTGAACCCGCTCGAGTCAGCTAACCCTCTCTAGTGGATAGTTTCAACTTAGGATTTTTCTAAGCGCACCACGTACCACTGTAAGAAGGCTCCTGGGCCAAGATCGAGTTCACAGGAGGTTTCCATCAGAGACTTGGCCTGGTCTTCTAGGGTGGTGAATTTTTGTAAATCTCTAGGTAATTCCTCTTGGAGTTGGCTCAAACAGGCTTTAAGCTTATGAAGCAATTCAGCTTCTGTCAGAAATTGCTCCGGTTGATTAGACTCTAAAACCACAAACCCATCGGACTGATACATGAGAGAATCAGGCATTTTAGTTCCTCTATTTAAGTTATTCATTTAAAGTACAGCACTTGATGCTGCCCTGAGTCCTTACCCCCTCAATCTGGCTCTCAGCAGCAGTCTCAGGCACAAACTTGGACAGGGGAACTTTAACATCCCCATTATCAAGGCGAGTTTAAAAAAAAATTAGCTTAACTGAATTTGAGGCCCCACTTCTGATACAATGGTAAGAAACCCCAATTATCTAACTCGATGTTGGGTCATTCCTCCTCAGGTTGGGGGTATTTTGAGAGAATGACGCTGTTCGGTTCATTTTCCGATCGCCGTGGAGTTAGAACCTTTAGTATTGTAGCAAAAATTGACTCGTTTGTTCTATGGTTTTATCCCTAAATCCTCCTACTGCAACATCTAAGCCATCTAAGATAGAAGTTCTGAAAGAAAATAGTGATTTTCTCAGAGAACCGGTTGCTTCAGAATTATTGGAAGATACGACCCATTTTTCGGCCGATGCGATTCAAATTCTGAAGTTTCATGGTTCTTATCAACAGCTCGATCGCGAAAATCGAAAAATAAATGGAGAGAAAAGTTATCAGATGATGCTCCGTACGCGCAGTCCGGGTGGCTTCATTCCTCCAGAACTGTATTTGGCGCTAGATCAGTTATCAGAAACCTACGGAAATCATACCCTGAGAGCAACGACTCGGCAAGGGTTTCAAATTCATGGAATTCTGAAGAAAAATTTGAAAGCGACCATCTCCACCATCGTCAAAAATATGGGGTCTACCCTAGGGGCTTGTGGGGATTTAAATCGGAATGTGATGGCTCCGGCGGCACCTTATAAAACGAAGCCAGAGTATCAATATGCTTGGGAATATGCGAATAAGATTGCAGATTTACTCAGGCCACAAACAGGAGCCTATTATGAGATTTGGCTCGATGGCGAAAAGGCGATTAGCGCAGAAGAAGCGCCGGAAGTTAAGACCGCACGCAATAAGAAGGTTAATGGCACGAATTTTAGGGATCTCGAAGAGCCGATTTATGGTACGCATTATATGCCCCGTAAATTTAAGATTTGTTTGGCTGTGCCGGGGGATAATTCGGTCGATATCTTAACCCAAGATATTGGTTTGGTGGTAATCACGAATGCACAGGGAGAGTTAGAAGGGTTTAATGTGTATGCAGGGGGTGGGTTAGGTCGCACTCATAATAAGGAGGAAACCTTTGCACGAGCTGCCGATCGCATTGGCTATGTGGAGAAGGAAGATGTGTACGATCTGGTGAAAGCGGTTGTTGCTACTCAGCGAGATTATGGCGATCGCCACCAGCGCCGTCATGCCAGAATGAAGTATCTGCTCCATGATTGGGGTGTGGAAAAATTCCGCGCTCAGGTTGAAGAGTATTTCGGTAAACCTCTAGCTCCCTTTAAACCTCTCCCCCCATTTGAATATCAAGATTATTTAGGTTGGCAAGATCAGGGAGATGGTAAACAGTTCTTGGGCTTGTCCATTGAAAATGGTCGGGTCAAAGATGAAGGTAAGTTTCAGCTCAAGAGTGCCTTGCGGGAAATTATTACCCAGTTCCACTTACCCATGCGCCTTACGCCCAATCATAATCTGATTATCTATGAAATCGATCCTCAAGATCGAGCAGCGATTACCTCCATCTTCAAAAAACACGGAGTCGAAACCGATCCCAAACGCCTCGATTCCTTAGTACGCTATTCCATGGCTTGTCCAGCCTTTCCCTTATGCGGCCTAGCCATTACTGAATCAGAACGCGCCCTACCCGGAATTCTTGCCCGCATCCGCACCTTACTCAAGAACGTTGGATTACCCAAAGAATACTTTGTCGTCCGCATGACCGGATGTCCCAACGGCTGCGCTAGGCCCTATATGGCCGAGTTAGGATTAGTCGGTCAAATGCCCGGAGCATACCAAATCTGGCTAGGAGCAGACCCCAATCAAAACCGGCTCTCTCAACCCTTCTTAGATAAAGTCAAGGATGAAGACATTGAGTCCACCCTAGAGCCATTATTCGTCTATTTCAAGCAAAGTCGCCTCAATAACGGCAAAGTCGAGAGTTTTGGAGATTTTTGTCATCGAGTCGGTTTTGACTTGCTCAGGGCGTTTTCTGAACGTTATACCCCAGGATCGGGGTTAGTTGCTTTGGGTAAAGACTCGGGTAAAGCCCGATACCGGATTGGGGTGCGGGATACGGTTTATCAGGAGTTTAAGGATTTAGCTGTCCAGGAAGGCAAGTCCATGACTCAATTGGCGACTGAGGTGTTAGAAGCCTATATGGCCGAAAAAGTTTAAACCAAGTTAATTGAGAATAGAAGAAACCGGGTTTTTAGCAAAAACCCGGTTTCTATTTGGTTACGGCGTTGTTTGAACTTAAAGATTATCTGGATTCAGTAATTAATAATTAATAATTAATAATGACCTCTCATACAAGGTGAGCGAGCCAAAAATTCAGCTACCATAAGTAATGTTAACTTTTACCAGGCAAAGGAGATGGGTAATCCTCTAATTGGAGTGTATCACCTGAGTAAAACCTATCCCGTCGCGATGAAGGAGCCGGGATTTCAGGGCACATTACGGCACTTCTGGAAACGGCAGTACCGCCAAGTTGAAGCCGTTAAAAATATTTCCTTTGAGATTGAAGCGAGTGAAGTAGTAGGATTTTTAGGTGCGAATGGAGCAGGAAAAACTACGACGTTAAAGATGTTGACGGGTTTGGTGCATTCCTCTGGTGGCCAGGTGACGGTAGGAGGATATGTGCCCTTTAAGCGTGAAAGGGATTTTTTACGCAATATTACGTTGGTCATGGGTCAAAAACAACAATTATTGTGGGATTTGCCGGCCATGGATTCCCTGCGAATTAATGCCGCAGTCTATGAGTTATCAACTTCAGAGTTTCGATCGCGTTTAGGGGAACTGACGGAAATGCTCTCATTACAGGATAAACTAACGCAACCCGTGCGTAAGTTGTCCCTAGGGGAGCGGATGAAGGCGGAACTTTTGGCGGCATTGCTGCACCGGCCGCAAGTGTTATTTTTAGATGAGCCAACTTTGGGATTAGATGTGAATGCTCAGGAGAATGTGCGGGAATTTCTGCGGGAATATAATCAGCGGTATGGAGCGACGATTTTGTTAACGAGTCATTATATGGCTGATATTACTGCATTATGCGATCGCGTCCTCTTAATCCACAAAGGAGAATTAGTCTATGATGGTTCCTTGCAAAGGTTGCTCGATCGCTTTGCGCCCTATCGAGAAGTGCAAGTAGACTTAGCCCAAGAGTATTTAACCACAGAATTGGAAACTTATGCAGAAATTGAGGCGATCGCCGGTCACCAAGTCCGCTTTTTAGTCCAACGAGAAGCCTTAACTACCACTATTTCCCATATTCTCGCTGACTTAGAGATTGTCGATCTCAAAATTACTGACCCTCCCATTGAAGAAATTATTGGTCGAGTCTTTCGCACGGGAATGACAACATGAAATTCACTCTAAAGAAAACCCAAACTTTTCTCGATACCTATTATGCCCACATGGTTGAATATCGGGCAGAACTGTTTTTATGGGCTATCTCCAACAGTTTACCCTTTATTCTTATGGGCGTTTGGATTGAAGCGGCTGATAGCGGTCAATTTGCTTTAAGTTCTATCGAATTTGGACGCTATTTTTTAAGCGTCTTTCTCGTGCGCCAATTAGCATTAGTTTGGGTGATTTGGGAATTTGAAGAGGAAGTGGTATACGGTCAACTTTCCCCAAGATTATTACAACCGATTGATCCGGTTGCCCATTATCTCGCTCGCCATATTGCAGAACGGCTGGCAAGAATTCCCTTTACCATTGGCTTAATAGTTTTATTTTTTGTCCTGTATCCCCAAGCTTTTTGGATACCCAGTTGGCAGGAGATCGCCTTTTTTCTAGTCATTACTCAAATCGTCTTTGCTGTCCGATTTGCACTGCAATATACCTTCGCCATTTTTGCCTTTTGGACAGAACGGGCTGGCGCTCTAGAGCAATTTTGGACGTTATTGTACGTCTTTTTATCGGGAATGATTGCCCCTTTACAAGTGTTTCCTCCTGTTGTCCAAGAAATCCTCTGGTGGACTCCTTTCCCCTATCTGATTAATTTTCCTGCCTCTGTTCTCATTGGTCTACCGGTCAATTGGGGTCGTGCCCTTTGTACTTTAATTGGATGGGGACTGATTTTTTATGCCGCTAACCGTTGGTTGTGGCGCAAAGGATTAAAACATTATTCGGGCATGGGAGCATAGCAATTAATGATTAATTGCTGGAGGGACTAGCGATCGCCTCCTTCTCCCTCTTGGAAGTGTTGGAGCTTGGCTTCGAGGTCTTGCTTTTCCTCTTGAAGCTGCTTAAGCTGGGTTTCCAGGTATTGCTTTTCCTCTTCTAATTGGTTTTTTTCCTTATTCAGTTTTTCTTCAACAATTTGTAATTGGGCATGTCGTGCTTCGACTTCCAGTTTTCCCCGGGCGACTTCCTGACTTTGCAGGGTCAGATCTTGCCGCCATTGTTCAGCCCTCTCCATTTCCCCGTGCAAAAACTCTGGCGTAATTCCTGCACTCAAATACTGTTCAACTAACTTGAGTACCCAATCCTTAGCCTCAGCAATACTAAGGATTTCGCGGTTTTCAGTCACTTCAAGTAGTACAAGCTGGTTCTGAGTCCAACTATCGCTCTCGCTACAAGGAATAAGGTCTTGCTCAGCGGCCAGTTTCCAGGTGGTTTCGGACTCCTGAGCTGCTAAAACCTGTAAACCTACTTTGCCTAACAATTGCTCTTTTTGTACCTGGGCTAGATATAACATGGCCGTTGATTGTTCAGTGTAAGTCATGGACGAGATCGCCCTTAATTTGAGAGAGACTTGAGACGATCGCGCAGGATTTGAGCCTGGATCTGCAATTGTTCTAACGTATCTCTAGCCCCTTGAACGACATCTTGAGGCGCTTTGTTGACAAATCCAGGATTCCCCAAACGGGCTTGGAGAACTTGGCTTTCTTTCTCAATCTTACCCAAATCTTTCTCAACTTTAGCGCGTAGCGCTCCAATATCGACAACTCCAGCGAGGGGAATTAAAACTTGTACCGTTCCAGTCACTCCCACAATGGTTTGCTTCATTGGCTCGTCTAAGGTAGCGCACACTTTGGGGGCTTCGGTTTTGGCGATCGTCTGGATCAGGGATGAGCCTTGGGTTAAGATCTCTCGCTCGGTTGAGTTTTCCGTTTGCAGGATAACGGGAATTTGGACACCCGGCTTAATTTCGGCGATCGCTCGTAGGTTCCGAATCGTGCGAATGGTGTCAATCAGTTGGGCAAATTGGGCTTCTAAATCAGCGTCGATCAGCGCTTCATCGGCTTCTGGATACCTTTGTCGGGCTAAGGAGGTGCCTTCACTTCGGATTAGGGTTTGCCAAATTTCTTCAGTAATATGGGGCATAAAGGGATGCAGAAGCTTTAAGATCCCATCTAGGACTAGGGCTAAGACTTGTTGCGCGACTAACCGGGATGCAGCAGAAGCGGTATCTTCCTCCTTGTCCTTTTGCCATAATCTAGTTTTGACCAGTTCGATATACCAGTCGCAAAAGTCGTTCCAAATTAGTTCATAGATGCCTTTGGCCGCTTCTCCTAAGCCATACTGGTTGAGATCGTTGCGAGTTTGGGCAGCGACTTGATAGTAACGCGACAGTATCCAGCGATCGCTCTCCTCTAAATCCTCAACGGCTGCCACTCCCAGATCCGCAGGGGTTTTGCCCTCCAAATTCATCATCACAAACCGGGCGGCATTCCACAGCTTATTGGCAAAGTTGCGAGACGCTTGCACGGATGCTGACTCATCAGTTTTGCGATCGTATTCTAAGCGAATATCTTGTCCTGCACCCGCTACTTCCCGAATCAAGGTATAGCGCAGGGCATCAGCCCCATATTTTTCGATGAGCACTAAGGGATCGATACCATTTCCGGCTGTTTTTGACATTTTCTTGCCATTTTCGTCCAGGACCAAACCATGGATATAAACAGTTTGGAAGGGCATTGTTCCGGTGAAATGACCTGCCATCATCGTCATCCGCGCCACCCAGAAGAAAATAATGTCAAAGCCGGTTACTAGGGTGGAGGTGGGATAATACCGCTCCAGATCGGCGGTTTCTTCCGGCCATCCCATGGTGGAAAAGGGCCAGAGTCCGGAGGAAAACCAGGTATCGAGAACATCAGGATCTTGCTCGAGTTGCACGGTTTCCCCATATTCCGTTTTGGCTTGAGCGAGAGCTTCGGCTTCATCCGCTGCCACAATGAAGGGAGTCGAATCTTTAATTTCTCCCTCGGTTTCGCTCACCACATACCAAGCCGGAATTTGATGACCCCACCACAATTGCCGGGAAATACACCAATCTTTGAGTTTTACCAACCAATCCCGATAGACTTTTTCCCAGCGTTGAGGCACAAATACTGGCTCATTCTGGTTATCCAGGAATTCCAGGGCGTGATCGGCTAAGGGACGAATGTTGACAAACCATTGGGTAGAAATCAGGGGTTCAACAGGAACTTTACCGCGATCGCTATAAGGAACCGTCGTCTTATAATCCTCTACCTTCACCAAACAGCCCTCTGCTTCCAGGCACTTCACCACCGCCTTCCGCGCTTCAAATCGGTCTAGTCCCTCAAACTCCCCAGCATTCTCATTCAAACTACCATTCTTGTGCATGATATTAATCAGGGGCAGATGATGACGTTTGCCCATTTCAAAATCATTCGGGTCATGAGCCGGCGTTATTTTTACACAACCCGTACCAAACTCCGAATCCACATACTCATCCCCAATAATGGGAATCTCCCGACCCACAATCGGCAACCCCAGCGTTTTACCAATCAAATCTTTATACCGCTCATCCTTGGGATTTACCGCCACCGCCGTATCCCCCAACATTGTTTCCGGACGAGTCGTTGCCACTTCCACAAACCCCTCACCCTCAGTCAACGGATACCGGAAATACCATAAGTGAGCATCAACTTCCTTCTTCTCAACCTCCACATCAGAAACCGCAGACTCAGAAGCAGGGCACCAATTCACCATATAGTTGCCCCGATAAATCAAACCTTCCTCATAAAGCTGCTTAAAGGCTCTAATCACAGCCTTCGATAGCCCTTCATCCATCGTAAACCGCTCCCGCGACCAATCCACGGATACCCCTAGACGGCGCAGTTGATTAACAATTGTGCCTCCAGACTCCTCTTTCCATCTCCACGCTCTTTCTAGAAAAGCCTCCCGACCCACATCGTAGCGACTTTTACCCTCACTTCTGAGTTGCTTTTCTAAAATCGTCTGTACCGCAATACTGGCATGATCCGTTCCCGGCAACCACAATGCATTCTCTCCCAGCATCCGATGATAGCGAACCAATGTATCAATCAAGGCACTTTCAAAGGCATGACCCATATGCAGGCTACCCGTTACATTCGGCGGTGGAATCACCACACAGAACGGATCTCCACCCTCATTCGGATCGGCCTTAAACGTTTCGTTCTCTTCCCAATACCGTTGCCATTTGGCTTCAGCACTCAAGGGATCGTATTGAGTCGGGTTACTAGAAGAAGGTGCGCTCATGAGTTGCAGAATCGATTGAAAATTAGGGAACGGTAAAACAATCTACCGTTTTTGAATTGGAATTGCGAGAGCCAGACCAAAAGACTCTCGCAGCCCCTTTCTGGCTCTAGTTTACAGGAGAACCAACCCTCAAGGTGTTGTCCACAAGTGGTGACATTTCTGCCTAAACACTTGCTGGGACTTTGACCGGTGCTTGGGTTAACTGCTCGTAAATGGCTCGCATTTTCAATCCAGTTAGCACTTGGAAAAGTCCCGTACCATTGGTTGAACCTGGATAATCAGGATGTTGCCGCAGTAAATGAGTTAATTCCCCATATTCTTCTGTTGAGGTGTTGCTCAAATGACCTTCGATATAGATGAGTTCCTCTAAATTATCAAACTGGCCATCAACTTCCAGGATAGAAACTTCATGGCCATAGTAAGCATCTGGCCCATAATGCATTTTAATGCCGGGATAGGAGCAGGTTAACTTGCGTCCACAGGGAATCCAATCAATGGTTGAGCCTTCGTCAAACAGGTAGACGGGGTCACGACCGGCAACTCCATAGCGTTGAATCATCCGTACCCGTAAGATTTTACGGTCTTTGTCGTCTTGAATCAGTTGAGTTGGCAATACCTGAATCACCACGTCTGCATGAGCTTTTTGGGGGTCGATATAAGCCATAAAGTCTGGCCGACGAGCATTAATAGCAAAGAGTACATCTTCATAGCGATGGCCTCTCTCTGCCATATCTCGCTGGATTTTCCAGGCAATTTTGACTTCATCACTGATGTCAAGATAAACACTAAAATCCAGGAGTTCCCTTACCCGTTCGTCATACATTGGATGCAGTCCTTCTAGGACGACAATGGATTTGGGATGGATGGTTTCGGGGGGATCGATTTCCCCAGTAGTATGGTTGTAAATGGGTTTTTCTATGGATTCACCGTTTTTAAGCGCTTTGGCTTGCTCATACATTAAGTCAAAGTTGTTAGCTTTGGGGTTGAGCGCGGTAATCCCAGTTTCTTTACGTTGTTTACGGTCTAAAGAATGGTAATCATCCAGACAGATTACGGTTATGAGATCTTCTCCAAATAAGTCAGTTAAGCGACGTAAGAAGGTTGATTTCCCACAACCGGAGTCTCCGGCTACACCAACTAAAACCACGCGATCCGGTTTACTCGTCATAGATTTCCTCTGTCAATCAATGGGTTCACTAAAGTTAGTTTTGGTTTATCACGAATGGAGTTAAACTAGCGTTGAGGGCAACCCATTAAAACCGCCCTTCATTTAAACCCTGGAGGGCGTTTGCTCCCTAAATAGCAGCCTCACTCTCTCTGGTTGGGAACAACTCAAGCTAGAGTTCAGCTCAGGTTTCCATTTTCAATATTCTGGAGGGAATTCTACCAGAATGGGATCATCCCCACAAGGCAAGTTTAGAGATTTGAGGGTTGTCCTCAATACCTATGCTACGGTGAATGGGGTCTTTAAGAAAACCTAATCCCAATTATTCCCTCTGAAAAGGGGCGCTTTTCGATAAAATAGTAGAATTGTCCCTCGCTTGCCTTGTGTGAGAGAGTGGAGGTGAGACTCCTGATAAAGGGTTTTAGAGTATGTAGGGCGCGCCTCATTGAGTCTGGATTTAAGTCTTACTCTTTAACTGTTGCTTGCAGAGTGGGATTGACCAGTGAGAATGACTCGCTTACCGTACCTCTAGTCGCTTTGTCATCACTCTCGCCCACAGGACTTGGTAATGTTTCGGCAATTGTGCCGATGTAAATGGGGAAAGGAGAAAATCAAGGAATGTATACATCGAGTTTAACGGGTACAACCAATAGCAACCGTCTGTTTCGGTTTGAAGTGGTTGGTCTTAACCCAGGTAGCACTGGAAATATGAACGGTTCAGTTCGTTACAGTGGTAGCATCTTCATTACTGTGCCTTACAGCCGTATGAATCAGGAAATGAAGCGTATTTCTCGTCTAGGAGGCAAAATTGTCAAGATTGAGCCGCTTGATGCTGATACCCCATCAAGTACACCTTCAGGATCGAGTTCAACTCCCCAAGGTAAGGTTCACAAGAAATCTGAAGATCAAAAGATTCCGATCAATATTTACCGCCCTAAAACTCCTTACGTTGGAAAATGTCTCAGTAATGAAAAATTGGTGGCTGAAGGCGGATTGGGGATGGTCCAACATTTGACGTTCGATCTGTCCCAAGGAGACCTGAAATATGTGGAAGGCCAAAGTATTGGTATTATTGCTCCCGGAGATGATGCCAATGGTAAGCCTCATAAATTACGGTTGTATTCGATCGCCTCTACTCGTCATGGGGATGATGAAGAGGATAAGACGGTTTCTCTGTGTGTCAGACAGCTTGAATATAAACAGCCGGAAACGGGAGAAACGGTTTATGGCGTTTGCTCGACTTACCTGTGTAATCTTGAAGCCGGTGCAGATGTGGCTATCACTGGACCAGTGGGTAAGGAAATGCTCTTACCAGATGATGAGGAATCCACGGTTATTATGATGGGAACCGGAACTGGAATTGCTCCTTTCCGTGCTTATCTGTGGCGCATGTTTAAGGAACAGCATGAAGATTATAAGTTCCGGGGATTCGCTTGGTTGTTCTTTGGTATTCCTTATAGTCAAAATATTCTCTATCGGGAAGAGTTGGAGAAAATGCAGCAGGAATTTCCTGATAATTTCCGCCTGACTTATGCTATTAGCCGGGAACAGAAAAATCCCGAAGGCGGTAAAATGTATATTCAAGACCGGATTAAGGAAAATGCGGATGAGCTGTGGGAATTAGTTCAAAAACCGAATACCCATATCTATATGTGCGGTCTCAAAGGTATGGAACCGGGTATTGATGAAGGGATGTCTGTAGCTGCCGGAAAGTTTGGTGTTAACTGGGATGAGTACCGGAAACAACTGAAAAAAGAACATCGTTGGCATGTGGAAACTTACTAAAACTGACTAAGTTCTGCGATCGCTAGAAAGTAGGGGAGTCCTCTAGGGGATTCCCCTATTTCTATAAGGACTGAGTGTACAATGGCGAGACATGGAGACACGCGGAAAATTCCCTATTCCTTATTCCCTATCCGATCGTCGATGGGTTTGGAGGTAAGAATTAAGCGGAGTTTGGCATGGATCAGGTTAAGTTGTGCTAGACCGAGATCCACATCACCTTGAACGACAATGCCGGTATGCAGGAGCCGGTCTAAGAGTTCTAGAATGGAGGGGCGATCGCTATTTTCACCTGGATAATACCCTTGTTTGGGCAATAGGGAGCCAATTTCCCCTAAATCAATATTTAAGTCAGCCGGATCGATGTCAAAGATTTCGCATAAGTTGATAATCTGTTCTTCTAGACGCTGTAAACTTTCAGCCGCTCGATCTAATTCCTCTTCGCTTAGGCTGCCAGAATCCATGCGCCGAATGACTTGAGCTTCCATCAGTTGGCGAATGAGTTCGACAACGGTAAGCAGTAAAGGTGCAAGTCCTGCGTCAGGGGAGCGATCGGAAGAGGGAACCAGGGAAGAAGTCATGGGCGATTGAGTCGTACTGAAACCTTACTTTACTTTACGACCTTTGACCAGTTGATTCCAATACTGCTTCTGGTAGTGTAAATATTGACTATGCCACTCCTGGAAGCGGCGATCGCCATCCCGAACCAACATTTTGCGATAGTCTTCTGAAGAAATATACTTGTTAGTCATAATAGTGAGTTCAGCAACTGACTACTGTTGTAACACTTCTGAGAGTCAAGTTACACTCTTGTTAGGGTTCTATCGCACTGTTTACACGACTCCTTCCTTCTTTCTCCGTTCCCTTTCTCTGGCACTTTAAAGTATTTCTATCCCAAAACACCCCATCTGTATATCCTTGAATCGATGAATCCTGCTCTGCTAATTGAAGTCGCTTTAATGCCCAACAACAATAGTCTTGATTTAATTCAATCCCCGCAAAGTTCCGTTTGAGCTTTTTTGCCACCACGGCTGAAGTCCCGCTTCCGAGAAATGGATCGAGTACCATATCATTCGGATTTGAACTCGCTAGAATCAGTTTGGCTATCAATTTTTCCGGTTTCTGTGTGGGATGATCGGTGTTTTCAGGCATTGACCAAAAGGGAATGCTAATATCTGTCCAAAGATTTGAAGGATGCGTTAATCTGAAGTGGCCATCCTCTTCTTCACTCCAGTCTTTGGGCTGACCATTTTTATGCCGATAGGGCGCAATCACTTTTCGTTTTTGCTTGACTAAATCCAGGTTAAATGTATATCGATCGGAAACCGTACAAAACCAAATATCTTCGGTGTTATTCTTCCAATTGGTTTTTGCACCTCGCCCTTTTTCCCTCTCCCAGGTAATGCGATTGCGAAGATAAAATTCTTGCTCTAGGATAGGGGCAATTAATATAGAGGTTTTCCAGTCAGAGCAGACATAGAGCGTTGCTGTCGGCTTGAGGATGGGCTTGAGAATCTTGAGGACAGAAGCAAACCAATCTTGATAGTCTCCTTGTGTTTTTTCCTTAAATGAATGACCATGATAGTTTTTGGAAAGATTATAAGGGGGGTCTAGAACTAAAAGATCGACAAAGTTTTTGGGGAGATATTCACCAGCGATAAATAGATCTTGATGAATAATTTTGTCTTTTATCCGATCGAGTTCTATCTGACGATCGAGACAGAGCAAAGACTGACTGAATAGGGATAGCTCTTGCTCCGAGCATGTAAGTGTTCGATTTCGGGGGGCACGATTTTTCACGATCAAAATCTCAACAAGATGAAGTACATGCAAGTCTCT
Organism: Roseofilum sp. SBFL; assembly: GCF_017746885.1. NCBI lineage: Bacteria > Bacillati > Cyanobacteriota > Cyanophyceae > Desertifilales > Desertifilaceae > Roseofilum > Roseofilum sp. SBFL. The sequence continues at coordinate 56,394 of NZ_JAGHZH010000192.1, forward strand.
ATTCTAGGGTAGTAGATGTATGGCACTTTTCTCTGAAGTATAGCTTGAAGCGTTAGACCCTAAGTAATACCGGCTATTCCCGATTCCCTAGCGCTTCGCGCTATATGGCAGTGGACAGAAAGGAATGGGTAAACTAGAGATTAGGTCCGATCAGTCGCTAATAATTTATGAACAAACATCTATGGAGTAAGAGTTTGGGTATGACGGTTGCCCTTGGGATAGGCTTCATGCTCGGTGGAGCAGAGAGCGCGATCGCCCAAGAAGTGCAAGGCTGTTTTATGGTAACCTCTTCTGGACAAGCGATTCCCTTAAGTGGCGTGTGTGATGGGACTTCCGCTCCCCGTTCTCGTCCTGCGACTCCAGGGGTATTTCAAGCCCGGATTAAGCGCCGTTTGGGGGGAATTCCGGTGATTGAGGTGACCTTTAACGATCGCCACTCCTTTGAGATGATTGTGGATACGGGAGCCAGTGGTACTCTAATTACTCAGGAAATGGCGCAGAAACTGCAAATCGAACCAGTTGATTCTGTCACCAGTACGATCGCAGATGGTTCTAGGGTGACCTTTCCCTTGGGTTATGTGAAGTCGATTGCTGTCCATGGAGCTGTGGTCAGGGATATTCCGGTGGCGATCGCCCCTCGGATGGCGATCGGTTTACTTGGCCATGATTTCTTTGGCAACTACGACGTACAAATTAAGCAAAATGTGGTTGAATTTCGACCTCGATCTTAATCAGATGAGGGGATAGGGATCGGGAGACACGCAGATGTGGCGACACAGAGATTCCCTATTCCCGCTTCCCTAGTCCCTATTCATGTTCCATCCAACGCAAATCAAGATCGTCCTCGTGCAGATGTTGCATGGGGAACCAAGGGGTATCGATTTGTTCTAACAGCCAACCTTCCCAGTCAGAAAGGCGATATTTAAGAACCGTGGGATCGGGACGGACTTCAAGCTTCTGTTTCCATCCTTCATGAATTTCCGTATGCCAATCCACCGTTAACAGTCGGATTTTAAGCTGTTTAATCGTGGTCATGATTTCCGAAAATCCATAGGTTTCGGCGGTATTTTCTACTCCTTCTCCCTGTCCGCTGGCAGTTCCCCATTCGTTGATCAAGGCAACCAGTTGTCCGATAGAGCCAGGTTCCCGGAAAACGGCAATAAAGGTATAACGAGTGATGGAGTGGTCTTGTTTCTTGATTCTAAAGAGTTTGATTAAATGGGGGCGGTAGTCAAACAAGAGCCGGATAATAACATTAACCCCCATGGTTGAACCGGCTGCACTCGCTGGAATCACTCTAATTGCGGTCACGTTTCCCTCCTAAAATTCAGTTTAATAAGTGAGTTGTTTAAGTTGACTTAGCTATCGATTGGTCTAAAGATGAGGTTTGGGGAACCTCTGTATCCGTCTGTATCCGGTTTGTACACAAGGGTCTCTAGAGGAGCTAATCCCACCAGAGCTGAATGCAAACATGATTCTAACTTTAGCTGCACCAACTTGCAATCAATCGTTGTTGGCTCTAGAAGGCGATAAGTATACCGCATACGGACATGAACGGCGATCATCGCTGGCGCGATAATGCGACAGATCGCTGGTGCGATCGCCACTGAATTATCTTGCCTTAATTGTAAATTTTTGTAAAGTTTGCATAAAATTATGCCTCCAAATCTGAGAACCCTATAGAAGGGATCTGTGTATGCCCCTTTAATTTCCTGTAATTTAGGACAAGGAAAGGTGAGATCGGACAGTCCGGAGGTAACAGACGTGGCAAAACTGGTAGTTTTGGAACTTGAAGGCAGTTTGAGTGAGGACGGCTTTCGGGTGCGGTTACAAATGGGGGAAGAAGGAAAACGCCCCGATCTAGACATATCAGGATACTTACCGTCTGAACCCGATCTAGCGGAATTGGTACAAAGTCATTGGATAGACAAGTATCGCCCTTTAGGACTCCTCAATACAAGGGGGTTAAAGCCAAAAGCAATCAAATACGATGGAGTTATCAGTCGGCTTAAAGCCTGTGAAGAATCAGGTACTCAAGTGTGCGATCGCCTGAATCAATGGCTCTGCTCCCCTGATTTCCGGGACATTGACCTTCAGATCCGAGAGGAACTTAACTATAGCGATCCCATTCGCTTTATTCTGCGCACCACATGCAATGATTTGCAAAAGCTGCCTTGGCACAGTTGGAATCTCTTCTCCAGATACAAGAGTGCAGAAATCTCCTTCAGCGATCCTGAGTTTAGACGATCCGATCCCCTCAACTCCACTCCACCGGGAAAAGTCAGAATTTTAGCGATTTTAGGACATAGAGAAGGGATCGACACTGAAAAAGACTGCCAAATCCTCAACTCACTTCCCCACGCAGATGTCACCTTTCTTATCGAACCGAAACGATCCGAAATCAACGATCAATTATGGGAGCAACCCTGGGATATCCTCTTTTTTGCTGGACACAGCGAAACCGATGGCGAAGCTGGCAAAATTTATATCAACCCCGACCAATATTTAACCGTCGATCAAATCTGGTTTGGTCTACGAAAATCCGTCGCACAAGGCTTAAAACTTGCCATTTTCAACTCCTGTGATGGCTTAGGGTTAGCCCGCAGATTGGATGATGTACAGATTCCCCAAATGATTGTCATGCGCGACTATGTTCCCGATCAAGTTGCCCAGAAATTCCTCAAGTCATTTTTGCTTAACTTTTCCCAAGGATACTCGTTTGAAGTTGCCGTCCGACAAGCGAGAGAAAAGCTACAAGGACTAGAAGATCAAATTCCCTGCGCAACTTGGTTACCCGTTATTTGGCAGCATCCTGACTACATCTCCCCCACCTGGGATGATTTAGTCGGACAACCCCTTCCCTCTTCTTTGTCTTGGCAAAAAGCCTTAAAAATCACCCTATGCCTCTCTATGGCAGTGACAACTCTGGTGATGGGGGTACGGTCTGCGGGCTTCTTGGAACCGATGGAACTGAGAGCATTCGATCAACTGATGCGATCGCGCCCTGTAGAACAACCCGATCCTCGTCTTCTCATCGTGGGAGTTACTGAAGAGGATATAGAATTATACGATCATCCTTTACCCGATCGCACGTTAGCAGAGATTATAGATAAGCTAGACGTTCATCAACCGGCAGCGATCGGCTTAAATATTTATCGAGATAAACCCGTTCCAGCGAACTCTGCCGATCAAACCATGAATCAGCATTTTCGACAGAATGAAAAATTGGTGAGTATATGCAAATTTGAGTACAACAACGATCCAAATACCAGTATTGATCCACCCGATCATAGTCCACAAAAGCAAGTGGGATTTGTGAATTTATGGACCGATCAACACAATCCATATGCTTCAGGGATGATCCGCCGATATACGTTGTCTCAAACCGATCATATGACCCCCCCTTTTTATCACTGTAAAACTCCTTATTCCTTGGCTTTTCAATTGGCTTGGAAATATCTGAGTTCTAAGGGTGTGGTTGTTCAAGCGAATCCACAAGAAGATTGGCAATTCGGTCAAAAAGTTTTTACGAGTCTAAAGCGGGGTCGTCCTGGATATTACCAATCTGATTTACCGAGTGAACAAATTCTAATTAATTATCGCTCAACACCCACTCGTGAAATTGCTCAACGAATTAGTGCAGACCATGTTCTGAACAACAAATTTAAACCCAGTTGGATTAAAGATAAGATTATTCTAATTGGTATGACGGCTGAAAGTGTTCGCGATCCTCAACATACACCATTAGGCCTTATGCGAGGCTTAGACATTCATGCTCATGTAGCGAGCCAAATTATTAGTTCTGTTCTGGATAATCGACCTTTATTTTGGTCACTGACCTGGTGGCAAGATGGTCTTTTTGTTTGGATTTGGTCAATGGTAGGAGCGATAACGACATTGTATTTTCAGAAATATCCTTGGCGATTAGGTTTAGGTACTGCCTTATTATGTATTTTAGTCTACTACTTATCTTTCGGGATATTTTTGCAGGGAGGTTTAATGGCTCTTATTCCGTCAATATTAGCTTTATTAACCACTGCACTGTGTACAAGATTCTATCAATATTGGCGAAAGTAGCTAGTTATTATTCAAATTAAAAAGCTGACCGATCAAATGGGTTAGACGATCTATAAATAAAAGCAGTCCCTACTTGATGATTATTTAACACAAGAACTTTTAAGTCGTTCAATTAGTATAACTTGAGCAACTGACTCTAAACAGTTTACAGCGCTACACGCTGTAATGGGGGTATTTATTCACCATGAACACTCTTCCACAATGGTGAAACTCCATTGCCAAAATCCGACTGGGGACTATAATTGTGCGATCGCAGGATCTTTAACCGCCAATGAAGCGGCTTGGCTTGCCCATGAAATCCAAGACTGGCTCTATTCGGGAATAGGGAATGGGGAATAGGGCATCGGAAAAACCGAGTTTCACTTTTTCGTTTTATTAAAGGATTCTTTCCCGAAGGAATTGACGCAATGCTTCTTCAGTTGTGAGAAATCTTACTGGGATGATGCTCGTCTGGATATTTAGATGTTTAGATGTGGTGGCCCTAATTGTTACCCTGGAACAGCAGGTACATCTCGGAGTAAGTCAGGTTCGTTGTGTACAAAGGTAATTTGCAATGTCCCGACTAACTCTTGCTCTTTCAGTGTTGAGTCATGAGCAGGCATAAGCTGCTTCAAGCTCTCTTTGCTCAACTGCAAACCTGTCTCCTGTAGCGTTCCAGCGAGTCTGTTCAAATTAGCGATCGGAACCTGGAAGTTGATGCAGATCAGGATATTTGAGTACAGGTGAAAGTCGATAATCCAAGCTCCAGCTTGATTAATTGCCTCACTTACACGATGGATCATCCCAATTCGTTCTGCTCTAGTAAATCCATCCAGGCATAGGAACCGTTGCATAAAGAAAACTAGCCTCCAATCTGAAACAGTTACAATATAGCCAGAATGAGCGGAAGTAGTGTCGCTGCATAAAAGTGAGACATCAGAAAATCCGTCGTAAAGCTTACTCTGCTAGAAAAAGATCGCGTCCAATATGAACCGGCAACTCTACAACCCTAGCGAAATCAGCCAACATCCCAGCTTCAAGGAGACTGCTATAGTCCCTCTGGATCGTGTGAATCTTGGGCAGCAGCGCGTGAGATGGGGACGATCGATTCTGGCACGGCTCCTGTGCATCTGGAAGTTCTCAGCTATTGATCGTTAAATGATTCTTTCCTGAATTAATTGACGCAATGCTTCTTCTGCTGCGATTTCATCTTCTTGGGCTTGCTCTAAAAAGCGATACAAGTCTTCTTTTTTGATTATGGGAAAAGTCGGTGATCGCTCCCATTCCTGATAAACTGTTCCTTGCAGTTGGTAAATGCGCCATTCTTGCCCATTGTAGCGCCAAAATTCAGGCACTCCCAGAGCCGCATAGAGTTGATTTTTATCAATATCCGTGTGAGTAATATCCACTTCAACCACTAAATCTGGAGGTGGATCTTGCTGTAAATCGACTTTGCGACCTGCAACTTGAGGTTGATTTTGAATATAATAGGCATTGTCCGGTTCTGCACCGCGATCCAAGTCTTGACGAGCTAAAGTAGTAGAGCGCATGGATTTGAGCTTCAATCCCATGGTGGCGACTAGCACGCGAATAAATACCCCAATCAACTCAGCCGCAAATTCATGGTCTTCTAGGGGCATAACAAATTCTAACGTTCCGCGATTGTAAATCAGTCGTACTGCTCGACTTTCCGGTAAGCCATGGAGAATGTGTTGATAGTTTTCCCAGGCTAATCCATGCAGTATCAAGCGCTGTTCTCCAAGTGTATTTTGTTGATGGGTAGCAATTCCAGAAATCATATCATGTCCGATTAAATATTAGCATCCACTCGAATTCCTCTCCCTCTAACTTTCCTTGTCTGTCTCGTCCTCAGCAGCAGAATCATCGGAATCTTTTGTAGTTTCAGGAGTATCCGGCCCGCATGAATCAACTGACTTTTCATCCATTAGATCTAATTGCTTTTTAGATAAATTGACACCCTCTAGTATGGTATACTTATTGTAGCGTGCAGCAGCAGCGCGTGAGATGGGGATGCTCAATTCTGGAACGGCTCGTGTGGATCTGGAAATTCTCAGCGATCGCAGCCCCGATCGCCCCTAAAATAGGGACTAATTGAGCAACGATAGTGTTAAGTTACCGATTTTATGTCCCGTTCTAAGGCTCTCCAGTATTATATTCTGACTCGTGTGTTGCTGGCTCCCTTGATGTTGTGGCTGATTGTCACTTTGGTCTTCCTATTATTAAGGGCGACTCCGGGCGATCCCGTGGATGCGATTTATGGAGCGAGAGCGTCCGCAGAAGCGAAGGAACAGTTGCGACAACAATTAGGCTTAGATTTGCCTTTGGGGTTGCAATACCTAAATTATTTGGGCCGTTTGTTGCAGTTGGATTTGGGGACATCCTTAACCAGTCGCGGACAGACGGTTTGGGATATTATTGGTTTGCATTTTCCGGCAACGATGGAGTTGGCCGTGTGCAGTATGGCGGTGGCGCTGGCGATCGGGATTACGATTGGTACGTTGGCGGCTTCGCGTCCGAATACACCTTTAGATGTGGGCGCTCGGTTGTTTAGCATTATTACTTATTCAGTACCGCCGTTTTGGGCGGGGATGCTGTTGCAGTTAATTTTTGCAGTGGAGTTGCAATGGTTTCCTTTGGGAACTCGTTTTGCCCTGGGAGAAACGCCTCCCCAGGGGCCGACAGGACTTTATGTGATGGATAGTGTATTAAGTGGGAATTTGGGACAGCTTTGGATTTCGATTCATCATTTAGCCCTGCCATCTTTGACGTTGGGGTTGTTGCTCAGTGGGATTTTTGAGCGAATTGTGCGGGTGAATCTGCAACAAACTCTCTCAGCGGATTATGTGGAAGCAGCCAAGGCACGGGGAATTCCGGAGTTGAGGATTTTGCTCTCCCATGCCCTGAAAAATGCGTTGATTCCGGTAATTACGATTTTGGGGTTGACGTTGGCGGCGCTGTTGGGGGGAGCTGTGTTAACGGAGGTAACGTTTTCTTGGCCGGGTTTGGGCAATCGGTTGTATGAGGCAATTAGCGATCGCGATTACACAACGGTTCAAGGGGTTGTTGTGTTCTTCGCTTCTATTGTTGTCATGGCTAGTATTGCGATTGACATCCTCAATGCTTATGTCGATCCCCGGATTCGCTATTAAGCTTATAAGCTCAGTTAATGTCAATCATCAGGATCGCTAAATTAAAAGTGCTTTACAAAACTACATAAAGTCGCTTATATTAGAAATGTGGACGGAAACAAACCGCCACAGAACCTAGAAAAATAAATAGCCATTATAAAAGCATGACCACAACTCTTCAACAAAGCTCCAATGCGAGCGTTTGGGAGCGGTTTTGTCAGTGGGTAACCTCAACCGAAAACCGCCTCTATGTAGGCTGGTTCGGC
>NZ_JAGHZH010000193.1:0-31827 GCF_017746885.1 Roseofilum sp. SBFL
ATTCCCCATTCCCCATTCCCCATTCCCCATTCCCTATTCCCCATTCCCCATTCCCTATTCCCCATTCCCTATTCCCCATTCCCCATTCCCCATTCCCTATTCCCCATTCCCTATTCCCTATAAATGTTATGGCAACCGCAACCAAACGACGAGAAGAAAATGTAGCTGGAGATTTCTTTGTCGATCGGACTTGTATTGACTGCGATACCTGTCGTTGGATGGCTCCGCAGGTTTTCCACCGCGATAATGGACAATCGGCAGTCTACCATCAACCGGAGAATTTGGGCGATCGCCAAAGTGCCCTACAAGCTCTGCTCGCTTGTCCAACTGCTTCGATTGGTACAGTCGAAAAACCCCAAGATATCAAAACCGCTCAAGATACCTTTCCCTTACTCATCGCCGAAAATGTGTATCACTGTGGCTATCATTCAGCATCCTCTTTCGGTGCAGCCAGTTATTTCATCCAGCATCCAGAAGGAAATGTTTTAGTGGACTCTCCCCGGTTTACCCCTCCCCTGGTGAAACGGATTGAAGCGATGGGAGGGATACGGTGGATGTATTTAACCCACATGGATGATGTGGCCGATCATCAGAAATTCCACGATCGCTTTGGCTGCGATCGCCTGTTACATGAAGATGATATCACCGCCGATACCCAAGATATTGAACAACCTCTAACGGGGACAGAGGCGATCGAACTCGCTCCCGATCTCCTGATTATCCCGGTTCCCGGTCACACCAAAGGTCACACGGTTCTTCTGTACCAAAATCAATTTCTGTTTACCGGCGATCATCTAGCTTGGTCAGATTATTTACCACAATTAATTGCCTTCCGTCGCCATTGTTCCTATTCCTGGGATGAATTACTCAAATCCATGAAAACATTAACCGCTTACCGCTTTGAGTGGGTTTTACCTGGCCATGGTCGTCGCTATCACGCTCCTGTGGAGGTCATGCAAGCTGAACTTCAGAAGTGTTTGCAATGGATGGTATAGGTAAAAGGCAAAAGGCAATAACTACTGAGATGATAAACTAGAGTTTAGACTCTGGAAAAACTATCTGTAAAAATAAGGAAACGCTATGCGAGTTTTGGTAATGGGTGGCACGCGGTTTATTGGCGTATACTTAACCCAATTATTAGTGGAACAAGGTCATGAAGTGGTCTTATTTAATCGAGGCAATAAACCTGCACCAGTGGAAAGGGTGACGGAAATTCATGGCGATCGCACGGATGCCAGCCAAATCCAAGATAAGCTTGCCGGTGAAGCATTTGATGCTATTTTCGATAACAATGGTCGGGAACTCAGCGATACTCAACCCCTAGCGGATTTATTCGCGGGTAAGGTGAAACATTTTGTTTATATGAGTTCTGCGGGAGTTTACTTGAAATCCGAGCAAATGCCCCACATAGAAGGCGATCCAGTAGACCCGAAAAGCCGCCATAAAGGAAAGTTTGAAACAGAAAAATATCTCAGTGAAAAGCAACTGCCGTTTACCTCGATTCGCCCCACGTATATTTACGGCCCGTTGAATTATAATCCTTTAGAAGCTTGGTTTTTTGACCGTATTGTGCGCGATCGCCCCCTTCCCATACCCGGTACAGGTAACGCCATTACCCAATTGGGACATTGTTACGACTTAGCCCAAGCGATGAAGGCAGTTTTGGGCAATTCCCAAGCGATCGGTCAAGTTTACAACATTTCTGGGGAACGCTATGTTACATTTGATGGATTAGCTCAAGCTTGCGCGATCGCCGCCGGAAAATCCCCCGAAGATATCCGGATTGTCCATTATGATCCCAAACAATTTGACTTTGGCAAACGCAAAGCCTTCCCCATGCGCTCTCAGCATTTTTTCGCCGATATTCACAAAGCCAAAACCGAACTCAATTGGCAACCCAAATATGACCTTGTATCTGGATTAAAAGATTCCTTTGAAACCGATTATCTGGTTCAAGGTAAAGATAAACTAGAGGTAGACTTTTCCCTAGATGACCAAATCTTGAAGGGTTAAATTATGCCTGCAAAGGATATTTATCATGATGTGGTTTGTACAGCTTTGGTTAAAGACGGTTGGACAATCACTGACGATCCACTTATCCTGAAGATAGGTAAACGATCTACATTTGTGGACTTAGGAGCAGAAAAACTGGTTGCTGCTGAACGAGGCAGCACAAAAATCGCAGTTGAAATCAAGAGCTTCTTAAGTCCCTCTCCGATCCATGATCTTGAACAGGCTTGGGGACAATTCTTTTTATACGCTAGGGTACTGCAAAGAACAGAGCCTACTCGTTTACTTTATCTTGCGGTTAGTACAGACACTTTTAACACCCTATTTCAAGAGGAAGCTGGACAGCTCCTATTAGCAGAACCCGATTTTTGTATCCTTGTTTTTGACCTAAATAGCGAGGCAATTATCCAATGGAAACCCCCAATACAACTTTAGACCAATGGCGTGAAACCTTGGAGCAAATCCTGCAATATTATGCTAATCTTCCCTATCGCTATGGTGAAGTCATTACCTATGTGGTGGTCAGTCGGGATGGTAACCACTTTATGTTGATGGATGAAGGGTGGGAAAATAACAAAAGGGTTCATGGTTGCATTGTCCATGCTGAATTTCGCAACCATAAAATCTGGATTCACTATGATGGCATTGAAGATAGCATCACGGAGGAACTGGTAGCGGCTGGAGTTCCTAAAGATTCTATTGTTCTCGCCTTTCATCCTCCGCAAGTGCGAGAACATACTGGCTATGCGATCGCCTAATTTTCCTGTCGGTTGGGTTAAAAAAAGCCAAACCTAACAGATGGGTTAGGTTTGGCTGTGTAGGAGCAAAAATCTTTCACCCCATATATTTTTAAGCAGTGACTAGCTCCCGTTCTGGACGCTTACTATTGCGAATTCCAGAAATTGCTTCAGCATAGTCCGGAGCTTTAAATACCGCAGAACCGGCAACAATAGCATTTGCTCCCGCTTCCAAGACTTGCCAAGTATTATTCACCTTCAAGCCACCATCAACTTCAATCCAAGGATCGAGTCCACGCTCATCGCACATTTGGCGTAACTTGCGAATTTTGGGAACCACTGCGGGAATAAAGCTTTGTCCCCCAAACCCTGGGTTAACGCTCATGATCAGAATCAAGTCGCACAATTCTAGAACATACTCAATCAACTCTAAAGGTGTAGAAGGATTCAGTACGACTCCTGCTTGCTTACCCAACTCTCTGATTTGTCCTAGAGTCCGGTGTAAGTGAGGGGAAGCATTATGTTCGGCATGAACCGAAATAATATCCGCACCTGCTTTCGCAAAGCCCTCAACATACTTTTCCGGTTCCACAATCATCAAGTGAACATCCAGAGGTTTTTGAGTCACAGGACGAATGGCATCCACGATTAACGGGCCGATGGTAATATTGGGGACAAACCGGCCATCCATGACATCCACATGAATCCAGTCTGCACCGGCTTCATCCACAGCTTTAATCTCTTCTCCCAGACGGCTAAAATCGGCGGACAAGATAGAAGGGGCAATAACAATGGGTTTTTGGCTTTGGGGCATGACGATTGGTATTCTCCAAGGCGTTCTGAATTTCTATTATTTTAACAAAGTCTTTAGCATTACCCTAGCCCTGGGTCAATAAACCCAGTTTTCTTGCATTGCCTCTTGCCTCTTGCTTCCCCTAGCTTACAGCCTTAACTGGTTACCAATGCTCATTACCTGCCCAAAGTGCAAAAGGCTAAGGACAAAGGACTTGGCGCATGTGTCGCATATTAGCTGGTAATTCGATCTTCAAAGCTTGTTCAATGAAGGGCGCAGGAATCGGGAAATTGGGAGTAGCTTGAACTGCATAGCTTAAGAGGGTTCCTTGTTGGTAGTCTTGAAGATGAAGATAGGCAAGAAATTCCGAGAAAGATCCTTTAAGGAGTTCAAATTCTATGGCTTGGTTGCAAGTTTCCCGGATTTGGAGATAAATTTCTACTTCCACACGTAGGAGAATAAAGTCTTTGATTCCTTTTTGATAGAGTTGCTGGCTTTTGGGCAAGACTTGACTGTAGGTAATATCAGGAAAATAATTGACCCATTGGGAGTAGTTGCTGACTTTTTGCCAGCATTGTTGACGACTCAGGGGAAGATAGAGTTGAGCGATCGCGCTGCCCCCTCCCAATCCCCAAGGTTCCGTTTTCACTGAAATATGACCATCACCTAAAGACGCGGATGGTTCAGTATTACAAGCTTTGGCAATGCGATCGATCCATGCAGTTGCTTGATTCATGGTGAAGAAATAAAACGTTAAGTATGGGAAGGCATGGGATGGCCAACAATTTGTCGGTGATATTCCGATTCACTCATTAACTCTTGAGTGCTTTCCACTCGATCAATAAAGAGTTTGCCTTCCAAATGATCGAATTCGTGTTGGATAATCCGAGCTACAAAATCGGTGAATATCTGGCGCTGATTTTTGCCTTTTTGATCGATATATTCAACTTCAATTTCGGTAAATCGAGGCACTAATCCTCGAATTCCGGGAACACTTAAACATCCTTCCCATCCTTTGATTTGAGTATCCGAATGACTGATAATCTGGGGATTGATCAGTGGGGTGGGTTCCATCTTGGGAGCATTAGGATAGCGCAGATTGGGACGAGAGGTGACGATGAGTAAACGGTAAAGTTGTCCAATTTGAGGGGCTGCAATGCCGACACCATGACTCAATTGTGCTGTTTCAATTAAGTTTTGAATTAAGGTTTGAATGTGCGTATCTTCTGGGTTGGCGATGGGTTGGGCTATAGTTCGCAGCAAGGGATGACCTAATTGGTAGATTTCTGAAGGCTCTGTCATAAGGATTGGACTTCTTACAGAAGTCAGGTAAAAGACAATAGGCAAAAGGCAATAGCCCTTAAGAATATATGATTACTGCATTACTATTGATTGATACTCTATTACTCCTGATTGATACAATGCAGCAAATGTTTTAAGATTTGTAACTCTACATCCATTACTGTGTCTTGCTTTCAGTCATTGAGCTTCTATCTTATTGTATCTTAATTCTCGAAACGTGACAGAAGAGGGATATCTTACCCCAGTTTGACAAAAAAGGGTAAGTGATAAATTCAATTTAAAGGCAGAGAGATCATAAATTCTGTTCCTTGCCCCAGCTCTGAAGTACAAGCGATCGAACCTCTATGTTTTTCGACAATAATTTGTTGGGAGATCGTCATCCCTAAACCCGTTCCTTTGCCGACCATTTTAGTCGTAAATCCCTGCTCGAATATTTTCGCCTTCACTTCTTCTGACATTCCCATACCATTATCAATAATTGTGACAACAACACTTTTTCGATCTATGCTTAGTTTCGTGCTAATAGTGATGCAATTGGGGGCAGATTCTATCTCTTCATCAGTTTTTCCTTCATTACTTTCATCGAGGGCATCGATCGCATTCGCCAATAAGTTCATAAACACTTGATTGATTTGTCCGGCATAGCATTTGACTTCGGGAATTTCACCATAATCTTTTAAAATTCTAATCGCCGGGCGCTCTCCATTGGCTTTGAGGCGATATTTGAGAATTAATAAGGTACTATCGAGTCCTTTATGTAAATTGAACTCGGTTTTCTTATCCGTATCTGTGCGCGAAAAAGTTCGTAAAGAGGTACTGATTTTAGCAATGCGATCGCAACCGCCTTGCATGGATTCAATCAGTTTGGGGAAATCCTCACGGATAAAATCGGGATTTATCTCTTCGATCTCTTCGGCAATCTCTTCAGAAGGAGATGTATTTTCTTCATAGAGAGAAAGAATGTCCAGCAAATCTTGTAAATATTCTTGTGCTACTCTCACATTGCCACTGATAAAACCAACAGGGTTGTTGATTTCGTGAGCGACCCCAGCGACCAGATTGCCCAGGGTGGCCATTTTTTCACTTTGCACCAATTGCAACTGCGCTTCTTGTAGATCCGTTAAGACTTGTTGGAGATCGTTTCGTGCTTGTTGTTCTGTGTCATAGAGTTGAGCATTTTGCAGTGCGATCGCGGCTTGGGAACAGAGTAAATTCAAGATTTCAATGCGATCGCGGGTGAATGCACCACTCACTTGATTATTTTCCAAGTAGAGAATGCCGATGAGTTGCCCTCGGTCAATCAAAGGCAGACAAAATACTGATTGGGGTTGATACTTTTGGATACAAGTATCCCCTGCATAGTCTTTGGCCTCTTTGGCGTTGTCCAAGACGAGGGGTTCGTGCGTATTTTTGACGGAGTGGATGAGGGTTAGCGGGATGCGATCGCTGGTTTCGACGGGAATACTGGCCACTGACATGTCTTCTCCTGTCGCATGGGCCACTAGCATGAGGGTGTTTTCTTCAAAGAGCATCAGGGCAACCGTTTCAGCACCAGCATTTTCTTGGATGACTTGCATGAAGTTGGCAATAGCGCGATCGAGGTCAATTTCTTCACAGAGACTTCGAGATGCTTTCATGAGGCTCGCTAAATCTAATAGTTCTCCGGTGGAGGCGTTGGTACTGATAATTCTTCCTTTGGCGAAATTCGTAATCGTACTATTAGCAGTCAAATTTGAGGGTTGCTGTTGGAGAATGGGGGAGAGTAGTTGGGGATAGCGTTTCTCGAGGTCGTCGGTTTTAGCTTTAGCTTCCCACTGAGCGTAACAATAGTAGGCCTGCTGCATATATACTGAAGCCTCTTTTTCTCGTCTCCAATTGAGATAAAATTTGGCAAAGAGTTCGTTGCTGAGAGCTTCTTCTTGAATGTAGCCATTTTCTTTAGCACCGGCGATCGCCCGATCGTAAGCATCAATGGCAGCAAGGCGATCTCCAAGTACGCGCTGTTTTTCGGCTTCAATCAGCTCCCATTTATGTTGGTAGTTCATGGGGGCGCGAGCCGCCCAAGCCGAGAATTGAGTTTGGATATCGCGGACTCGTTTTTCTATCTTGCTTCGGGTTTCGCCATCGGCATCTTCCCAAATCGCCAAGCGAGCCAGAGCCTCATAATACCGAAATACTGGATAGAATGCCACAGATTTGAGGCTGATAAAATAAGGTTCGGTGGCTTCGGCATAAGCAATCGCTTCTTCTGGACGATCGAATAAAACAGAAAGCCAAATTCGCATAGTTTGGCACGTCATAATTGCACCGATACTATTGGTTTCATAGTGTTGGGGCAATCGAGTCTCCCAATCATAAGCTTGTCCTGTTAAGCAATGAGGTTGAGAAGATTCCCCGAGCAAGTTCAACCCAAATTGAAGCAGTATTTCAAATTGAACGAGAACCAGATCGAGACTAATTTGTCGGGTAAATGCTCCATAGACTTCGAGCTTTTCGATGTACTCTGATAGCGTATTGCCTGTTAGCAAAAAGATACAACAGTAACCAGCAGATGCAAAAACAGCCGACTCGAAATCTCCTACCTCTAAGCCCGCAGCATAGCATTCTAGATAGAGTTCGAGGCTATCTCTGAGAGGCTCGTGCCACAAACTGATAAACGTGAGAAAGGTCATCAAGATTTTTGCTTTCAGGGTTCGATCCCAAGAGCGCTCCTGATAATCCAGTCCCAAGCGACCAAATCGATAGGCCCCGTCTAAATCTTCAACAATATTGCCCAGGAGCAAACCATAGTTCAGATAAGCGGAAGCCGAAAAATTGCTATTGCCATGTTGCAAGCAGAAATTCATCTGCTTGGTAACAATTAATGGTGCTAAGGTCGGATTGGCATTGGATGCCGGGGCAAACAGCAAGCATAAAATCCGCAGTGTGGCGATTTTGACTTCATCTTCGATCTCGGGTAGATTGAGAATCTCTGCAAACGTATATTGCTCGCATAATTGTGCTGTTTGCGCCAAAGCCTGTTGCATGTCTTCTTGACTGGGAGATTCGGGAAACTCAATTCCAAAGAGTGCTAATAGTTCCAGTCCAGCTTCTAAAGATTTTGAGAATTGACCTCGCATCATTGAGGACTGAATTATGATTTCATAGAGTTTAACTCGATCTAGGGGAGATATCGCGTGACTCATTGCCTCCTCAAGCCAATTTTCCATGGTGGAAAAATGGGACTGTAAATAGGCAGCTTCGGTGATTCCGGTTGCTAAGTTCAAAGCGGTTGGATAGTTCCTCTCCCAAGCTCCCTCTCCTAGTAATTCATAGCCTTGCAGGCAATAATCAAACATGGCTTTATAAGCAGTCGCACTTTTGGCTTTTTGGGCTACTTGCCAGTTGAGTGTGGCGAGACGATCTCGTTCCTCTTGTTCGGCGATCGCTGTTGCACCCAAATTCATTTGGCCGACAATATCAAATAATACTTTTTCTTGTTGCGATTCTGGCGTATTGTTCCATAGTAACTGACCGATTTTGAGATGATGTTCTGGTTTTTGCTCCTCGGGAATCAAGGCATAAGCCGCTTGTTGGACGCGATCGTGTAAAAAGCGATAACCGACAATAACTCCCTCTGCTCGACCGTCTTCTTGCTTCCATTCTTGGAAAAACTTATAGGCTTCGCTCTGGGGTAAAATTAATCCTTCTCGCAGGGCGCTCCACAAAGCGGCAGCGACTTTCTCCGAAAGCATTTCGCAGGTAATCGCTAAGGTTTCTAAATCAAATTGATTGCCGATACAGGCGGCTAGTTTCAGGACTTTTCGCGTACCCTCCGGCAATTTGTGCAAACGTCCTGCCATAAATTCGACAACATCATCCGTCAGCAGTTCATCTCGAACCTTCACCAAATCGAACTCCCAATATCCCAAATTTGGATTCAATATAATTAATCCATCCTCATACAATCCTTTCAGAAATTGAGTGGTAAAGAAGGGATTTCCTTTCGTTTTTTGATGGACTAAATCGGTTAAAGGTCGGGCTAACTCGACCGAACAACTGAGGGTCGCCGCAACCAATTGATTGACATGAGCAACTGATAAGGGGGCTAGAGTTAGAGTAGAAATTGTTGTTTTTTGTTCTTTTGCGGTTTGCAGAGCGTCTCGGTCGGAAAAATCCGCCCATTCCGGTAGGTCGTCGCGTTTCTTTAATTCCGCTAAAGTTAACATCAACGGATGGGCAGGGAAGACTTCATTATCTCGATAGGCACCCAGCAGGAGCAAATACCCCATCCGATTGTCTCCTATCAGGACTTTCAGCAAGTTTAATGATGCCGAGTCCGCCCATTGTAAGTCATCGAGAAATAGGGTTAAGGGGTGTTTTTTGGTAGTGAAAACGGCAATAAATTTCTCAAAGAGGAGGTTAAAGCGATTTTGAGCTGCACTACCGGAGAGTTCGGGGACGGGGGGTTGTTCTCCGATAATGCGTTCGAGTTCGGGAATTACTTCAGTGAGAACTTGTCCGCCCTCTCCCACAGCTTTGAGAATTTTTGCTTTCCATTCTTGCAATTCGGCATCGGATTCTCCGAGTAATTGCCCCATCAAATCTCGGAAGGCGATGACGAAAGCAGAGAAGGGAATATCGCGATTGAATTGGTC
Organism: Roseofilum sp. SBFL; assembly: GCF_017746885.1. NCBI lineage: Bacteria > Bacillati > Cyanobacteriota > Cyanophyceae > Desertifilales > Desertifilaceae > Roseofilum > Roseofilum sp. SBFL. The sequence goes on from NZ_JAGHZH010000193.1 coordinate 9,480, forward strand.
GAATTTTCCTTTGATGAAGTAACCGCGATTGTTGACAATGGGCTTGTGGACTTCGTTGATAACGGCAGTTTTGCCAATACCGGAAAATCCTGCCACCAGCATCATTTCGCTGTTCCCTTCAGCAATACGATTGAAGGCTTCTAGTAGAGTTTTGACTTCTTTTTCCCGTCCGTAGAGCTTTTCGGGAATCAGAAAGCGATCGCATATGTCTCGTTCTCCTAATGCAAATGGCGCTATCTTCCCGGCTTCTCGATATTGTACTAGACATTTTTCCAGGTCGTACTTGAGTCCGAGGGCACTCTGATAGCGGTCTTCAGCATTTTTTGCCATTAATTTCATTACAATGTCTACCACAGTTCCTGGTATCGGTGACTGGCGATTGATTAGAGGGGGAGCTTTAGCAATATGACAGTGAACGATCTCGAGAGGATCGTCAGCCAAGAATGGTAATTCTCCGGCTAGTAGTTCGTAAAATGTTACTCCAAGGGAATAAAAATCGCTGCGATAATCAATGCCTCGATTCATTCGTCCGGTTTGTTCGGGGGATAGATAAGCAAGAGTCCCTTGTAAAACATTCGGGGTTTGAACGTTTTGGGTTTCTTTGGGCAATAGAGTCGAAATGCTAAAATCTATTAATTTAATTTTTTTTGTTTCCGGATGAATTAGTATATTTACGGGTTTAATATCCTTATGGATAACATTACTGTGATGCAGATGGTGCAAAATATCAGCCAGTTGAATGGCAATCTCCAGAAATTGGCCGATAGAGAGAGTCTTGTTTTTGTGGTAGTCGGCTAAAGATATGCCCCCCATATCTTCCATTATCAACGCGTAGCGGTTTTCGTAGCGTTTTAAGTCGATTGTGGAGATCGTTCCTTCTATCTCGAGAGTTCTAGCAAGGGCATATTGATTGCGAAACTGCACTAATTCGTTAAAGCAAGGATACTCATTTCGCATTAATTTAATGATAACGGGTTGCTCACTATCAGTATGCCAACCGCGATAGACAAGGGTACGATCGCTTTGATGGATGAGTTCGCTAATTTGATAGCCCGGAATATCCGGCAAACGGTCTACTAACATAATTGGCTTGTATTAAGTAATTGAGAATTTTTATCATTTATTTTATCTTATATACCTTAACCTATGTTATGTATTTTCAACAAATGATTGCGTCTTAATCGATTTAAGGCAAGGGTTGCAAGCATTTTTGGAGCTTCGATCTGATGTTTTTGCCCTGACTAGACTACAGGTAAACTTTAGTTCAAGGGTTTGTTCAAGTCCCGCTATTTTAATGTGGTCATGGCACTATTGCCTACCTCCGTGTCCCCATCTCCCCGTATCTCCTCGTCTGGAGTGTCAATGATTCCCTCGATAGCGATAGTAAGCAGCACAAGCGCCTTCGGAGGAAACCATGGGCGCACCGAGGGGATGTTCTGGGGTGCAGCGCGTGCCAAAAGCCGGACAATCATGGGGTTTCTTTACGCCTTGCATGATTTCACCACTGATACATTCGGTTGTCAGTACAGGGGGATTCGGATCGAGCCAGTCGGTAAAGCGCTTTTCGGCATCCCAAGGACAATATTCTGCCCGCAGTCCTAAGCCACTATCGGGGATTTCCCCAATGCCGCGCCAGGTGCGCGAGACGATTTCAAAGACTCGATCGATCAGGGTTTGGGCGGGTTGATTGCCCTCGCGACGGACGGAACGGCTATATTGATTATCAAGGGCAACTGCTTCTGTTTTCCCTTCTAACTGTTGAATGCAGCGATACAATCCCTGAAAAATGTCTATGGGTTCAAACCCCGTGACGACAATGGGAATCTGGTATTTTTCCACTAAGGGTTCATACTCGGTATATCCCATCACTGTGCAAACATGACCGGCTGCGAGGAATCCCTGTACTTGAGATTGGGGGGAGGAGAGAATGGCTTCCATGGCTGGAGGAACGCGGACATGGGAGGCGAGAAGGGAAAAGTTGTGAATTTGTTGTTGTTTGGCTTGATAAACCGCCATGGCAGTGGCGGGGGCAGTGGTTTCAAAACCGACCCCAAAAAAGACTACTTGAGATTCTGGATTGGCTTGGGCAATTTTGAGACAATCGAGGGGAGAATAAACAATTCGTATATCTGCGCCTGCGGCTTTGACACTGAGCAGGTCTTTGTCGGTTCCGGGAACCCGTAACATATCCCCAAAGGAACAGAGAATGATTTGGGGATGGGAGGCGATCGCGATCGCCCGATCGATAAGCGTCACTGGAGTCACACAAACCGGACATCCCGGCCCATGAATCAGGGTAATCTCCTCTGGCAACAATTGATCGATGCCATACTTAATAATCGAGTGGGTTTGGCCGCCGCAAATCTCCATAATAGTCCAAGGTTGGGTCGTAATTTCGGCGATCGCCGCTGCCATCCGTTGCGCCAATTGAGCATCCCGATATTCATCAACAAATTTCATAACCATTACTCCCCACTCTTCCCCACTATTAAAAAGGAAAACCCCCTCTCTTTTTTAATTTTTAATTTTTACTTACGCTTTCATCTGCCCTTTGCGCACTGCTTCCAAAATCAACTCCTGCTCTGCACGAGCGATCGCCCGTTGCACTCGCTCTACAGCAGGCATCTCGACAGAAATTGATGTCATGCCCCAGCGCACTAAAGGGTTAATCAACTGGGGATAGTTCACTACAGCTTGACCACAAATGCTACTTTTAATTCCTCCAGTTCGTGCTTGGGTAATACACTGCTCCAAAGCGGTTAACACCACTGGATGGAGAGCATTCAAACTCTGTCGATGTTGCTCCCACTGCTGGCGCTCCAAACCCAATAACAAGGGAATCAAATCATTGGTTCCCACACTTAAACCATCAATCCCCAGCTTGATATACTCTGAAATTTGCAACAATACTCCAGGAACCTCGACCATAATCCATAATTCCATCTGGGATAATTGCCGTCGATCTAGCCGCCTACGGATGGCAACCACTTCCTCAACTGTCCGCACAAAGGGCAACATTAAATGAATATTCTGATAACCTTGGCGATGCAAGTTTTCTAGCACCGTTAACTCCCAATCCAATAGGGTGGATCTAGAATCATTTATGTCACAGGCTAAGGTTCCTCGTATAGGAGAAGGCTCAAAGGAGTCAAAGGAACGATAATAAATAGGACGAGGGTAAAAACTCCGGGCTAACTCTTGTAGATTGTTCAACCATTCGGACATGAAGCGATCGCCATCTCTCCACCATTGAACACCTGGAAAGAGTTTGGCTGCCCATAATTCCGATCGCAATAATCCCACCCCATCCACATCTAAGCCTGAAAGATCCCCAGAAGGGGGTTGAGAGAGATTAATCCAAAGCTTTGTTGCGTGTAGGGGCGAAACCGTTTTCGCCCCTACCGTCATTGGTTTGCTTTCATCCTGAAGTTCAATCCGGTTAGGTGAATCAGGGTTTGCCCCGGTAATAATTTCTCCCGTTTCACCATTAATTTTAATCTTATCTCCGGTTACGAAGTGGCAGGTGGCTTGTTCAACTCCCACGAGGGCAGGAATGCCTAATTCCCGAGCCACGATCGCTCCATGGCTAGTCATTCCACCTTTTTCTGTAATCAAACCTGCTGCCCCGCTTAAGATCCAGGTTTCTTGGGGGGCGATCGCTCGTTTAACAATAATTTGTCCTGGAGTTAAGATCATCGGTTCGAGTTGCTCTGGTAAGACCAAAACTGGAGCCATAGCGACCCCTGGTGCGGCCCCTACGCCCTGGAAGGAACCTGAAGAGAGTTTTTTGTCATTTAGCGGGATAATGTCTGTAATCCACCAATTTAAGTCAGGATTGCCGATCCACTTGAGGCTGAAGCGATCGTACCACTGTTGTTTTAGGGCTAGGGTGCGATCGCCTAAACATTGGATTTGTGCTTCCCCTAAGCAGGGTTGATCGACTAAGGAAGAATCAAGAGTATAGGCACACAGGAGGCAGTCCTTACTGTTTAATAGGGGAGTATGCAGGGATAAGGTTGACGATTCACCAGAGAGTTGGTAGGCAATACGTTTGTGACCCAACTGTTGCTCTTTAAGCTGGTAAGGCTGAAGGTGAATCTGATAGCGATCGCCACTGACTTGAGGTTCACTCGCGAGATATCCCAGTCCCCACGTCGCTTCAATTATCACGTCCCGATCTTGAGTTGCGATCGCCCCACTCATGGGTTCATTCTGTAGGGGTTGAATGAGAATACCCATCCTAATCTGATTTAAGGCAATGCCTTGATATTGCCAGTAGAGCAAGTACTTATTGCGAAATACTTCGGCCCAAATTTGTTTAATCGTATGGGCTAAAGCGTCAGAATTTTTGGGACTTGCCCAAGTTCTCCACAAGCGAGAAAAGCTGTTTTGTTGATGGGGGGTTAGCAGTTTGGGTAAGCGGAGAGAGGGACGACAGAGAACAAAATTCCCATCCCAAGTGGCGATCGCCTCCAGCACCTTACCATACTCTGGCCAATCCAGAGGAGTGCTGAGGATTTTCTCCCGAATCCCTTGAGTCATTTGGTGTAATTGAATCTCCCAGTCTTCATTCATCAGATCGGTGGGCGTTTTCTGGGCAGATCGGGAAACCTTTACGCTCACTTGTTGAGTCAACAGAGGATGAGATTGGTGCAAGGACTGTAAAAATTGTTGTCTGATCTCATTCGGGATTGCCACACCCGGTAATACGGGATAGCCCTGCCGAAGGAGTTGGCTTAAATCCCAGATGCGATCGCCCACGGATGAGCGGTGTTGATCTTGAATCTCAGTGAGCCAGTAAATCGGATTCATGGGTGCAGGCGATCGCCAAATATCTTCATCTATTCACCTAATTGTAATCACTCTAATGGGTATTTTCGCTGTTCTAGTTTCCGCGGGGTTAAACCCATCCCTCAATTGCCCCTAAATTAGTTCCTGATGAACAGTTGAATTTACTCTCAACACCTCCCTATGCTTAACTTTCTTGATCCCCCTGTTTTTTAGAGATAAATCTACACCGAAATCATCCATTTTGTCTTCCTGTTGGCGATTTATTCCACAGACGAATCTTACTCAAAGAAAAGTTGCCAAACATAACCTAATATTGCAATCATTAAATAATTGTGACATTATCGTTCTGCTCCCTCAATTTAAGATTAAAGCTTAGAGAAGGTAGTTTTTGATCGGAGTAGCCTCACCCATGAGCAACCTATTCCAGCACCCAATTCATGTGACAAGTGAACGATTGTCTCCATCAAAACCCGATTTCGTTAACCTCCAATTAAACTCCTCAATAGTTCCCCCTTAATTTTTTTGATTCAGAAGGAACTATCCACAACTAGAAGCCATCAAAAACTCTAAAACCAACTCTGAAATCTTCTAGTTGGATGACCGAAAAAATGGGGAAACGACCGCCTTCTAACCCAAAAAAATCGATCTATCTCACCCCAAGGAGTGAGGATTTATGTTAATCAAAATTAGTCACATCACGTTCAGCTCTCCCATACACTGGGATCTGTTCTATCCGATTCGTCAACGGTTAAACTCCTTAGAGATCAAGCGTCCAGAAATCGCTAGATTGATTGTCAAGCTTATCCCCGCTCAATGTCCCTTTGCCCGGGATATCAAGCTGTTTGGACGCACCCTCGTCCACATCCCCCCCATGTGCAAGCTCAATCCCCTATACGATGAACTCATGAATCTACGCTTCCGTTGTCTGTGCTTTCTCGCCGACGAGTGTGGTGAAGATATCGAAGCTTATATCTAAACTCTCCTGCCGATTCCCCTTCTGAAGAAGAGTACAGACAAGTTTCTGTAACTCCTCTTCAGAGTTCAGGAGCTATGTTACTATCTGAGTGGTTCGATCGAGCTAACCAAAAACTGCGATCGCCGTCAGTGGTGGAGTAGACAGGAGTGTAATAGACCATGTCATCGGGAAACGAGGATGTGAGGGCAGAGGTCAAAGAACCCCATAATCCCCTTAAACCTATCCGCATTGGAGTCATTGGTGTCGGCCATATGGGTCAACATCATACTCGTGTTTTAAGTTTGCTCAAAGACGTACACCTGATTGGCATATCTGACGTTGACATCGAACGGGGATTAGATACAGCCGGAAAATACCGAGTACGGTTTTTCGAGAACTATCACGACCTTCTGCCCCATATCGATGCTGTCTGTATTGCTGTTCCCACCCGTCTTCACCATGAAGTAGGAACGGCTTGTTTAGAAGCAGGAGTCCATGTCCTGATTGAAAAACCCATCGCTGCCAGTATCGAGGAAGCCGAAAATCTAGTCAATCTAGCCGCAGAATGTAACTGTATTCTCCAAGTCGGACATATTGAACGCTTTAACCCCGCCTTCCAGGAACTGAGCAAAGTCCTGAAAACCGAAGAAATTCTCGCCTTAGAAGCTCATCGCATGAGTCCCTATTCTAACCGCGCCAATGATGTGTCGGTGGTTTTAGACTTGATGATCCATGATATTGATTTACTCTTAGAATTAGCCTCTGCCCCCGTGAAACAGCTTACCGCAAGTGGGAATAGAGCCTCAGATTCTGGATATTTAGATTATGTAACCGCAACTTTGGGCTTTGAGAATGGCATTATCGCAACTCTAACCGCCAGCAAGGTTACCCATTGCAAAATTCGCCGCATCGCCGCCCATTGCAAGAATTCACTCACAGAAGCGGATTTTCTCAATAATGAAATTCTGATCCATCGCCAAACCACAGCCAACTATCGCACAGAATATGGGCAGGTTCTCTATCGCCAAGATGGCTTAATTGAAAAGGTATATACCAGCAATATTGAACCCCTTCATGCTGAATTAGAGCATTTTGTCACCTGTGTACGCGGTGGAAATCAACCTTCAGTAGGTGGCGAACAAGCATTGAGAGCCTTACGGTTAGCCAGTTCGATTGAGCATATGGCGCTAGATGGTCAATCTTGGCATAGTTTAGAGTCTCAATCCTCCAATAATCTCCATTCTTCTATTGTTACCGTCTAAGTCGTGCAAAGGATAGTAACGTATCGGTTACTAATTGGTTACCGAGGGGACTCAGGTGGATGTGGTCTCGATAAAGGCTGTCTAGGTTCTCTTGGGCGTTAAAAATGGGTAAAAAGTCAATATAGGGGATTTGTCGCTCTTCGGTGAGGGCTGAAAGGCGGTTTCTGGCTTTCCATTCATAGTCTCTAGGACCGGGTTCTCCGAGTTCGCGCTTGAGGGGAGTCATGGCTAAGAGGACTTGGGCCTGATTTTCTTGGGCACAGGTGTGAATGTCCTGAATGGCTTGTAAATTAAAGCCCACCCGATCGCCTTTTTCGGCTCGAACTGCTGCCATTTCTGGGGGAGACTCATAGGGCAAAACGAAGCGGGTAAAGGCTTCAACGATACCGAGGGGAGGATAATGACTCGGATAAAAGCGATCGCGCCCTACGGGGATGGACGTGGGGGCAGTGCCAAATAGATCGTCAGTATTAATTAACAGAATAATCGCTTCTGCCCCAAATGTTCCATACTGCCGTAAATAGGCAATCTCATTACGCGGACACCAGGAATTGGCAGAAATATTCAGCACTTCCACAGGTTTACCGCTCTCTTCCTTGAGTTTATTACCGATCGACGTCGAGAGGATTTGCTCCTGATCTGTCCACCATCCACCATTGGCGATGGAATCTCCCAGCAGTAAGATCCGTTGAGTACCCAGTTCTGGTTGCTTGCTAATCTCAGGACTGCGCATCGAATATTGATTAATGGTAATCCGATTTCCAAACCGGCGCGTAGTTTGGGAAGGAGCGAGTAAATAGCCAATCTCTGGATCGACTTTGTAAATTAAGGGTTTCCCCAAACCGAAGAGAGCGCGTAGGGCAACTTCTAAGAAAGTAAAAAGGCCTAGAGCGATCGCCCCAATCAATAATAGAATTTTAATCTGGCCCATGAATTCGGAGTCTCTGCCTGATTTGACTTTTTCTATCCTACTCGATCGCCCTATTGGGTGATGGACACTGAAGCTAGGAACCGTTACCCTAGGGCTGGGTCAGTTTATTATACCGTTTACCCTTGTTCTGATGGAGGCTAATCGTCATGTCTGACTTAAATCGCGGCATCATGAAATTCAAAGGAGCTGATAACCCTGCGGTGATCGCTCTCTCGTCTATTGTTGTGTTAGGTGGGATTGCCCTTTTAATTTGGTGGGGACTACAATCAGCCTATGCTTTGGGCTAATTGAACTGTACACCATAGAATTTGTATCTGAGTATCTCTGAACCCGCCGCGATCGTTCTCAACAAGGACTAGAGGCGGGTTTTAATTTATCCTATAGGGCTTCTTCTTTTGATCGTGTTGAATACTAACATTAACCAAACAGAAAAAATCCTCGGTATTTTAGTTAACCTGAATTTGGGATAAACAGCGACTCATTGAACGTTACTGGCATCAGATCGAGTCAATCGAGTTTGCGCTCCGAGCCACCACTCCTTACGCGAGGGGTCTGGGGAACGCTCTCGTTCCCCAGTAGGGGGTTTGGGGGACTAGTCCCCCAAAGAGATCTCGCAATCAAGCCCAACCCATCATCATTGTTCCTTCTCCCCTTATCCCGAACTCAGGTTAGTTAGCATGATTCGACCCTTACTGCCACAGGAGAAGAGAGACAATGGCTTAGAGTGACTTCAAAACCGATCAAAGGCTTAAATGTTTGCGTGCAGCTCTTCTAAATTAAAATTAGACTGAACCACTTCACCATCCCTAAACCAAATAACGCGGTTGGTGAGTCGAGCCACATCCGGTTCGTGGGTAACCATCACAACCGTCATGCCATTGCGGTTAAGTTGGGTAAAAATATTCATCACTTCTTCAGTCGTTTTAGTGTCTAATGCACCCGTTGGTTCGTCTGCAAGCAAGACAACAGGACGATTGACAATAGCTCTAGCGATCGCCACCCGTTGCTGTTGTCCTCCAGAGAGTTGATTGGGTTTATTTTTCATCCGATTTTCTAAACCCACTTGCTTTAAGGCTTCCGCCGCTCGTTCTTGACGTTCGCGCCCTTTAATTCCAGCATAAACCATGGGCAACATCACATTTTCTAGGGCGGTTAATTGGGCTAATAAATGAAATTGCTGAAATACAAACCCCAGTTTTTGATTGCGAATGCTTGCCAGTTCCTGTTTGGGCAACTGAGCCACATCTGTACCATCTAAATAATAGTGTCCTGTCGTGGGACGGTCTAAACAGCCAATAATATTCATGGCGGTGGATTTTCCAGAGCCGGAAGGCCCCATAATCGAGCAATATTCCCCCGATTTAATCGTCAAACTCACATCAGCGATCGCCTGAACTTCCACATCGCCCATTTTATAGACTTTTGAGATTTGTTCTAAGCGAATAATATCTTTTTTTTCTAATTCCTGATTCATGGATTTTATCTTCTCTATTTAAGCACTACGCAAAGCAACAATGGGGTCAAGTTTAGCTGCTTGTCGGGCGGGAAATACACCAAAGAATAAGCCAATAGTTCCAGAAACACCCACGGCTGTAGCAATAGCAAGTAGGGAAACTTCTGCGTCTAAAGCAGTTAAGCTACTAATGACCCAAATGCCACTAATGCCCAATCCCGTGCCAATTAATCCGCCCATAACCGATAAAATAATCGCTTCGATCATAAACTGAATTAAGATATCTTGCTCTGATGCTCCGATCGCCTTTCTTAACCCAATTTCTTGAGTTCGTTCGGTCACGGACACCAGCATAATATTCATAATGCCAATGCCACCCACCAGCAAGGAGATACCAGAAATTGCCGCCAGTAGGATAGTTAAGGCTCCGGTAATACTGCCTAAAATATTCATTAATTCCTTCTGGGAGCGCACCGTAAAGTCATCTTCATCGGTAATGTTATGCCGGAAACGCAGCAAGTTTTCAATCTGGAACTTGGCTGCATTCATGCGATCTTCGGTCTCAATGGAAATAGAAATTGAACCCACCTGCGTCCCATAGGGGGAAGTATTCCCGCTAATGCGGTTCGTCAGGGTTGAGAGGGGAATATAGGCTGCCATATCCATGTTATCGCCAAAGGATGAACCCTTGGGTTGCATCACGCCAATAATGCGAAAACTAATCGATTTTAAGCGTATGGTTTCTCCGACTGGATTGCGATTTCCAAATAAGCTGGTGGCTAACTCCGATCCAATGGCAACCACCGTTTCTCGACGCTTGATATCTAATTCATTCAAAAAGCGACCGTTGGCGATCTCTAAGCTGCGTACCGTAAGGAATTCTGGGGTTGTTCCGGTAATGGAAATGGCCACATTATTCCCTTGGTAACTAATTGTTTCCCTCACGCTTAACCTGGGAGCAACTGCTTCTACTGAGGGGACTTGTTCGGCGATCGCCTCGGCATCCTCTAGGACTAAGGTTTGGGGAGGAACAATGCTCCGTCTCTGGGCATTGGGATTTCCCGGTATGACAAATAAAACATTGGGGCCTAAAGAACCGACTTGGTTGGTGACATAGTTTTGGGTTCCTTCACCAACGCCAATCATGGCAATAACAGACGAGTTACCAATAATAATGCCCAGCATGGTTAGGGTGCTGCGCATTTTATTCCCGAGGAGGGTTTTACCCGCAATTTTGATGCTCTCTAGGATATCCATAATCTCTACTCGATCTCTCGATTAATAATTTCATTCAGGGTTTTGCCATCGGGTAATTCCACAAACACGGGTTGACCGGGTTCAATACCCTCTAAAATTTGGATCTGATTGCCTAATAAGGGGCCAATAGTGACAGGTTGAAATTGGGGAAGATCGCCCTCCCCAGGTACTAACACCCCGGTTTCTCCCTGATTCGTAATAATAGCCACGGTGGGAACGACTAAGGCATTGGTGAGTTCATCGCCGACAAAGGATAAATCTACATTCATCCCCGACTGGAGCAACTCTAATCCCGTTTCAATTTCTACGCGTACTTGAAATAGGGTGACATCCCGTTCTTTAATGGCTTCAGGGGCAATCAGATGAACGCGACCTTTAAAGGTGCGATCGGGATAGGCATCGGCGACAATTTCTACCTTTTGATTGGGGTGAATTTGGCTAATATCGGCCTCTGGAACCTGGGCTAAAACTTCCAATCCTTGAGCTAAAGCCACAATTGATGTTGAGGTCGCCGAGTCCGCTGAAGATGCTGCGGTGACTGGAGTAACAAAGGCTCCCGGTTCGGCATATTTCTGCACAATTAACCCGGAAAACGGTGCTTTGACTTCCGTATCTTCAAGTTGCACTTGGTAGTATTGCAGATTGGCTTTTGCTTCAGCAAGTTGTGCCTCCACTTGGGCAATATCTTCAGGGCGAGTACCATTGATTAGGCGGTCTAGGGCAGCTTGGGATTCAGCGACGGTGGCTTTGGCTTCAGCAATGTCTTCAACTCTAGAGCCATTTTGCAGGCGCTCTAGACGGCGCTGGGCTTCGATCGCCCCGGCTTGGGTTTGCTCTAGATAAGCTTGGGCGCGACGGCGATCGTCCAGTCGTTGATCCAGTTCATCCCTAGAAATGGCTCCTTCATCAGCCAGGCGTTGATTCCGATTGGCTCGTTCTTGGGCTAAGTCTAAACGAGATTCGGCTTCAGCGACCATAGCTCTAGCACGGTTGAGGGAGGCTTGAGCTTCGGCAATGTCTTCCGAACGGCTCCCTGCTTGCCGTTCCGCTAACGTGGCTTGGGTGCGTCTGAGTCTGGCTTGAGCTTCAGCAATATCTTCCGAACGGTTTCCGGCGATCGCCTTATCGAGTTCTGCTTGGGTGCGGGTTAATCTCGCTTGAGCTTGTCGTAGTTGGGCTTGGAGTTCCTCTCTTTCCATGCGGGCGATCGGTTGTCCTTGTTCCACGCGATCGCCTTGTTCCACATAGAGTTCGGCTAATCTCCCTTGCACTTTGGGACTGACATTAACGCGCCGAACCGGTTGCACCACACCACTAGCATTAATGCGAATGGTTAGCGTAGCCGCTTCAGCAGGAATGGTTAAGGAGGCGATCGCCTCCGCTTGAGTCGTAGAACGACCCGTGCTGAGATAGACAATCCCAGTTGCGCTAACTACCGAAACAGCCACCAGTCCCAACAGCCAAGGGAGAGGCTTTTCAAGTTTGGGGTGGATAAGTGGCAATTGCATGATTTGAATATTCCTTAAGAATCAGGGCAAGTGAGTTCTGTCAATTGAATTAGGTTCGGGTTGAATAGGCATTAACCCATACTTTTAGGGTAGACTGGTTTCCCCTCTTCTGGGCAAATGAGTCAGACATTTTCCGAACTGGATCGTGGGGGATTTCCCAACTCCGTGATGGGGAATTAACCCATTTTTCTCACCTAGAGCTTGTATTGTTTAGGGTCTAAGCCTTGAATCGGTATGCCCTAGAAGAGAGAATCCTTATATATGGTATAATCCGAACGCTATCAAGTTTATGTTATTTTTTTGATCGTCCAAATGAACCAAAATTTATTGTTTCAGGGAGTATCTCTAACCGCTGCCTTATCTATATTTACAATTGGGATTACTCAATCCTTCGTTCAAGGTTCAGAGGGTGAACATCATCATCGATCAGAAGGTGAACATCATCATCAAGGAGGTCATTCCCATGGACGGATCGAAATCACTCCAGGACAACCCATTCCTCAAGTTGATTTGATTGTTCATCCGGATCAAAAAGCGGGTTGGAATCTAGAAATTCAAGTGGAGAATTTCCAATTTGCTCCCCATCATGTTAATCAACCTCATCAACCCGGAGTAGGTCACGCCCATTTATTGATTAATGGAGAAAAGATAACCCGAATTTACGGATCGTGGTACTATCTAAAGGAACTCCCCCCCGGAAATCATGAAGTTACTGTGGTTTTGAGTAGCAACAATCATGACGATTTTGTCTTTCAAGGCCAATTGATCCAAGATACAGAAATGATTAATCATTAATTCTGTACTTGTAGAGTGCAACAACCGTTGAACCTGAGAATGTACAGAGCGAGTTAGATTGAGGTTTATGACGCGACATCTTTATAGGCAATTTTTGAAAATAAAGTTTTGTGAAGAAACCTACGGACTAGAATAAAGAGAAGCGACTCAGCCGAAGTGCGAAGGAGGATTATTTCATGACTCAAAGTGCGGAAAAAATCATCTTACCGCCTCCTTTCCCAGACCATACGCAACTGCCAGAGGAGGATGGTACTTTTGTGAAAAATTTTCAGGAGCATCCCCAGAGTATTCTACTCACTGACTCTATTGGGCCGGTTTTAGAACAGCAACATCCAGATGGGCAATATGCGATCGGTCAAGATAGTGGTATTTATTGGCGAGAAACCGACCCCCCCCAAGATGGAGCCGAAGCGCCAGATTGGTTTTATGTGCCTAATGTCCCTCCAGATATCAATGGACAATATCGTCGTTCTTATGTCCTCTGGCGGGAATTGATCGCCCCACTTATTGCTCTGGAATTAGCCAGTGGAAATGGGAATGAGGAAAGAGACACGACAGCTTTATCCCAACAGAATTTAGAGGAGAAAAAACGACCGGGAAAATTTTGGGTGTATGAGAATATTATCCGGATTCCCTATTATGGGATTTATGTGATTCAAACGGGAGAATTGGAGGTGTATAACCTGATTCGTGGCTCTTACGAGCGCATGAGTCCGAATGAGAGAGGACATTATCCCATTGAGCGATTGGGAGTCGAGTTAGGGTTATGGCAAGGAAACTACCAGAATCAGCACCAACTTTGGTTGAGATGGTGGGATAGTGAAGGGAATTTGCTGCTGACGGGATGGGAGCAAAGTGCCCTAGAACAGATGCGGACTGAACAAGCGAACTCTCGCGCCGAGCAAGCCGAATCAGTTGCTCAAACTGAGCGGGAACGTGCCCAGGAAGCTGAGTCTCGCGCCGAGCAAGCTGAACAAGCTCAACAGGGAGCGATTTCTCGTTTATTAGCGATGGGACTGAGTGCAGAGCAAGTGGCTGAAGCACTTAATTTAAGTGTGGAACAAGTGCAGTCAATTCAACACTAATCTCTTGTACCTTTAGGGGTCAACGGCTGTTGACTCCTATAATGCTGATTACGCAGTTTGATTGACTCTGAAGCAGATTCAAGTAAATATACAGAATTTTGTGCTGTTATGGAGTACGCTATTCAATCCCCAAAGCCATGTACCACAATCCTATTCCCTATTCCCTAGCGCAAAGCGCTATATCTTTTGAGATACAATGATAGGAACTTTATTGAGAATGGGACAAGATAAAGGTTTGTGAAGAAATAGCGACAATTACTTATTGAAGTTCTCTGATTTAATTGAGATTCAATGAATTACGATGGTTCTTGAAGAATTATTTCATTAGCGTTAAACCTAACCGCTTCAGTTTTACGCTTAATCTTAGTTGAAATCCTACCCCAACGGAGATAACCCATGAAGCTTGCTTACTGGATGTATGCTGGCCCAGCTCACATTGGCACCCTTCGTATTGCCAGTTCGTTTAAGAATGTCCATGCTATTATGCACGCTCCCCTTGGCGATGACTATTTTAATGTGATGCGATCAATGTTGGAACGAGAGCGGGACTATACTCCAGTAACGGCTAGTGTAGTGGATCGGCATGTTTTGGCCAGGGGATCTCAGGAAAAAGTGGTTAATAATATTGTTCGTAAGGACAAAGAAGAGCGTCCAGATTTGATTGTTCTGACTCCGACTTGCACCTCTAGCATTCTGCAAGAAGATTTAGAGAACTTTGTGGAACGCGCAACCCTGGATGCACAAGCGGATGTGATGCTGGCGGATGTGAATCATTATCGGGTGAATGAGTTGCAAGCGAGCGATCGCACTCTCCAGCAGGTTGTCCAATTTTACCTCAACAAAGCCAAAAAACAGGGAACGCTGCCGGAAGGCAAAACGGAGAAGCCTTCGGTGAATATCCTGGGGTTAACGACTCTTGGGTTTCATAATCAACATGATTGTACAGAGTTAAAGCGCCTGATGGCCGACTTGGGAATTGAAGTCAATGAAGTGATTCCCGAAGGCGCATCCGTGCATAATCTGAAGAATTTAACCCGCGCTTGGTTTAATTTAGCCCCCTATCGGGAAGTGGGGTTAATGACGGCTGAGTATCTGCAATCTGAGTTTGGAATGCCCTATGTGGATATTACGCCCATGGGAGTAGTGGAAACAGCTCGCTGTATCCGCAAAATCCAGCAAGTACTGAACGAGCAAGGTGTTGATGTAGACTATGAAGAGTTTATCGAACATCAAACTCTGTATGTTTCCCAAGCCGCTTGGTTTTCTCGCTCCATCGACTGTCAGAATTTAACGGGTAAAAAAGTGGTTGTGTTTGGTGATAATACCCATGCTGCGGCGATGACCAAGATTTTAGCACGGGAAATGGGCGTGCATGTGGTTTGGGCGGGAACCTATTGCAAATATGACCAAGATTGGTTCCGGGAACAGGTAAGCGAATATTGCGATGAGGTGATTATCAGCGAGGATAATGGGGAGATTGGGGATGCGATCGCGCGGGTGGAACCGGCGGCTATTTTTGGCACACAGATGGAGCGACATGTGGGTAAACGCTTAAATATTCCCTGTGGCGTTATTGCTGCTCCGATTCATATTCAAAATTTCCCCATTGGCTATAAACCGTTTATGGGCTATGAAGGAACTAATCAAATTGCCGATTTGGTGTACAATTCCTTTACCCTGGGCATGGAAGACCACTTGCTGGAAATCTTTGGCGGTCATGATACGAAAGAAGTAATTCACAAGGGGATTTCTGCCGATTCCGATCTCAACTGGACAAAAGAGGCAAAAGCAGAACTGAATAAGGTTCCGGGGTTTGTGCGCGGTAAGGTGAAACGGAATACGGAGAAATTTGCCCGCGATCGCGGTTTAGATCGAATTACGATTGAAGTGATGTACGCTGCCAAAGAAGCTGTGGGGGCATAAAAGGCTACTTATCACAAAGGCACAAAAAATACCTAGACTTTCTCTGTGTCTTTGTTGTGTCCATACTATGGATTAATAGTTAGAATATGTAATTGTAGAGAGTCTTAGAGGACGACATGAGTAGTCAAAATAGTAAAAACACAGGTTCCTTTAGCTTCGCTGCCAAAGGCTTAGTCGCTATAGTTGCATTAGGTATCCTAGGAAGTGGTGTTTTTGTATTAAGTAGAATGAGCTTCAATACACAAGTCACTGCACGAGGTGGCACAAGTAATGCACAAGGTGGTACAGCTACAGGTGGTAGTGTTGGCGATATAGAAAACAACAGTCAAAACAAAACTATCGTTGGAGAAAGCGAGAATCAACAGCCTGATAATCCTGGTACTTCAGGAAATAATTCTCAAAACCCAACAGCAAATGCGTCAAATTCTCAAAGCCAGTCCTTCAAAACAGTTCTGGAAGCATCAGACAACACATGGACTCTAAATTATCCAGTATTTAAAGTCAAAGAAGACGGAAGTTGTATAGTCGCTGGACGTAGCTCCATTAGTCTCTCGCAATCATCAGACGGTAATATAGGACGTAGTTTACTAACAGTTAATGGGTATGGTTCTTCAAGTTTGACTGGAGCCTTTACTTCATCAGGTCGTGCATCATTATTCCTCAGTTCAAAACAAGCATCAAAAGAATATTCAGTTTCCTTTGACGGACGAGCCAATCCTAATAGCAATCCTATAATCGTTTCTGGTAAAGCAATGATGCCTGAATTTAATTGCCCAGAAGACACTTTTGAGTTAGAGCTTAACTAATAAAGTGAGAAAAAAGAGGAATTAGTTCATGCATAAATTCAATAGTTTTGAGGCTCTCTATGGATCAACCTAAGCACTCCAGACAGACAACGCGAAGCACTGTAGCACGATAGACAAACGACCTCTAGCCCCTTGTCTATCAAGGATTGATTAGTGGCAAGATTAAACAGAAATGGTATGACCAGCGCCCACGGGGATCATCTGTTCTCCGGTTAAACTAAAGGCGCGAGTTTCTGTAATTTTCACCTCCACCAATTGACCTTTGAGTTGGTGAATATCCCCAGGAAAGAAGGTTAAGCGGTTGCCATCGGTGCGTCCCATGACTTGGGTTTGATCCTTGGGATTTTGGTCTTCAACTAGGACAGTTTCCATGCGACCGAGATAGCGCTGCGATCGCTCCTGTGCTTTAATGGCAACTAGATGATTCAGTCGTTGTAGGCGATCGCTCTTCACTTCTTCGCTTAACTGATTGTCCCATACTGCTGCCTCCGTACCTGGTCTCGGAGAATAGGCTGCTGTATTTAATTGGTCGAAAGCAATATCATCAACCAACTCTAGGGTATGCTCAAATTGCTCCTCCGTTTCCCCTGGAAATCCCACAATGGCATCCGCACTAATCGACGCATCCGGCATATAGTCGCGAATCTTGTCAATAATCCGCCGATAGCGCTGATGGGTATACCCGCGCCGCATCGCCTTGAGAACCTCATTATCCCCAGACTGAAAGGGAATGTGAAAATGCTTGCAGACCTTCGGCAATTCTGCACAAGCGCGAATTAACCGCTCCGTGAAATAGCGGGGGTGACTGGTAGCAAACCGAAGGCGCTCAATGCCTTCCACATCATGGACGAAATAGAGCAAATCGGTAAATGTATTCTCCCGTCTGCCTTCGGGGGTGATTCCGGGTAAATCGCGACCATAAGCGTCAATATTCTGACCCAATAGAGTCACTTCCTGATATCCCTGTTGGCCCAACTGTTCCATTTCTTCCCGAATAGCCTGGGGAGTCCGAGATTGTTCCACCCCTCTCACTCCCGGAACCACGCAATAGGAACAGCGCTCATTACAGCCATAAATCACATTTACCCAAGCCGTAATCTTACTATCGCGCCGGGGTTTGGTGATATCTTCCATAATGTGAACCGGTTCCGTCGCCACCACTTGGTTCCCTTCTAGGACTTGCTCTAATAAATCCCCCAAGCGGTTAGCATGTTGGGGCCCCATGACCAAATCGAGTTCCGGAACCCGACGCAAGAGTGCTTCCCCTTCCTGCTGGGCCACACATCCAGCCACAATCAAGGTTAAATTTGGGTTTTCCTGTTTGCGTTTGGCTTGTCTTCCCAGATACGAATAGACTTTTTGCTCGGCGTTATCACGGATGGTACAGGTATTGTAGAGAATTAAATCTGCTTGATAAGGGTCTTCCACGGATTCAAAGCCGATATCGTCTAGAATGCCAGCCATCCGCTCCGAGTCGGCTTTGTTCATTTGGCATCCAAAGGTAGTAATGTGATAACGACGGTGGGTCATAAGGTTTTAGCGTTGATAGTCAAGTACCATTTTTAATTTTACAGTTTTAATTTTTAATTGATATGACTGTTCCGAATTGGATTACGTTTTCTCGCTTGCTGGGGGTTCCGTTTCTGCTCTATGGGTTGCTCGAACCTACGGTAGAGTATCGCTGGTTTTGTTTGGCGGTGTTTTTGGTGGCTGCGGGAACGGACTGGTTGGATGGCTATTTGGCCAGGCGCTTAAATCAAGTCAGCGAGATGGGTAAGTTTTTAGACCCTTTAGTGGATAAGCTGTTGGTGTTAGCGCCGTTATTATCTTTGGTGGAGTTGGGGGAAGTCCCAGCTTGGGGAGTATTTCTAATTTTAGCGCGGGAATTGGCGATCGCCGGATGGCGCGTCAATCAAACCACGGTATCTGGCGCGAATATTTGGGGCAAGCTGAAAACGGTAGTGCAAATTGCTGCTATTGCTTTCCTAATTGCCCCAACTCCAGTTTCTTGGACTCTACCCATCTTAATCCTCTTTTGGAGTACTGTTGCCTTAACCTGGATTTCAGGATTAATTTATATTTGGCCTCAAGCTTCAAATGAGTAAACAAAGATCGGTAACCTGCGAAAAACTTGTTCGGCAAACTGGCGATCGCATTCTAGGATTGCTTATTCTACGATAAAAGCGTCTCGAATGGCGATCGTTTGGGAACTTGAAGTGCTTCTGTTATTTGAGAATACAAATAAGTTATCACTGTTTCAGTGTTCATTGAAGTCACGGGCTTGTCTCAGTAATTTTACTGAAAAATATGAGGTTTTATCTAAAAATCAACACTTCTGATAATTTTCTAGAACTAATTATACATTTCTTTTCTTGAAGTTCCTTGAACTGTGGTGGGGTTAGTTCAGAAGTACTGGAATTAATTGATTTTTGCCATTTTCTTCCATGCATCAAACAAAAGCATGGCTCCTTTTGCCTTAAAATCAGAAAGGCACACTCTGTTGCGAATCGATCATGGCTGCACCTTCTGACTGTCCGTTTTCCCCCCAAGACATTGCCTCTGAGGGGCTGAAACCCTCGGAATATGAGGAAATTGTCCAACGCCTCGGTAGACACCCCAACAAGGCGGAATTGGGGATGTTTGGGGTAATGTGGTCGGAGCATTGTTGCTACAAAAATTCCCGTCCGCTGCTAAGTCAGTTTCCGACAACAGGCGATCGCATCCTCGTTGGTCCTGGAGAAAACGCGGGAGTCGTGGATCTCGGTGATGGACTGCGGTTAGCGTTTAAGATTGAGTCCCATAATCATCCCTCGGCGATCGAACCCTTCCAGGGGGCAGCCACCGGAGTTGGGGGTATTCTTCGCGACATCTTCACCATGGGCGCTCGCCCCATTGCTGTCCTTAATTCCCTTCGGTTTGGTTCCCTGGAAGATAGCCGCACCCGTCGCATTTTTACCGGAGTTGTCGATGGCATTGCCCACTATGGGAATAGCGTGGGCGTACCGACTGTGGGCGGTGAAGTTTATTTTGACCCGGCTTATACCGGGAATCCCTTAGTGAACGTTATGGCACTGGGATTGATGGAAACTGCGGAAATTGTCAAATCGGGAGCCTCTGGCAGGGGTAACCCAGTTCTCTACGTGGGTTCTACCACCGGGCGCGATGGTATGGGGGGGGCGAGTTTTGCTAGTGCCGAACTCAGTGAAAGCTCCATGGACGATCGCCCCGCAGTGCAAGTCGGCGATCCCTTCCTGGAAAAATCCCTGATTGAAGCCTGTCTGGAAGCCTTCAACACCGGGGCAGTGGTGGCGGCTCAGGACATGGGAGCTGCCGGAATTACCTGCTCGACCTCAGAAATGGCAGCCAAAGGCGGGGTGGGGATTGAGCTGGATCTCGACAAAATTCCCGTGCGCGAAACCGGCATGGTTCCCTACGAGTATTTACTATCGGAATCCCAAGAGCGGATGTTATTTGTGGCCTACAAGGGTCGAGAGCAGGAACTAATCGATATTTTCCACCGTTGGGGACTGCAAGCGGCGATCGCGGGCGAAGTGATTGATGAACCGATTGTGCGGATTCTGTTTCAAGGGCAAACGGCTGCGGAAATTACGGCTACGGCACTCTCGGATAATACCCCCATTTACCATCGGGAATTGATGGCCGAGCCGCCGGAATATGCCCAAACTGCCTGGCAATGGACGGAGGCTCAACTGCCTGAGTGTAAGGCTGAGGGGATTGAAATTGGGGGCAAGTTCAAGTCCTGGAAAGACTGCCTGCTGGATCTTTTAGATACACCGACGATCGCCTCGAAACAGTGGGTCTATCGCCAATATGACCATCAGGTACAGAATAACACGGTGGTCTTTCCCGGTGGCGCGGATGCCTCGATTATCCGCTTGCGTCCGGTGAATGACGGCGTGGAACCCCAACCCTTGCCGTCCGTGCAATCCGGGGTAGCGGCGACGGTGGATTGTAATTCCCGCTACGTCTATCTCAACCCCTACGAAGGGGCGAAAGCGGTGGTGGCAGAAGCGGCGCGGAATCTAAGCTGTGTGGGAGCAGAACCCATTGCCGTGACTGATAATCTTAATTTTGGCTCCCCGGAAAAGCCCATTGGCTATTGGCAACTCGCCGAAGCCTGTCGGGGACTGTCGGAAGCTTGCGGGGAATTCTCCACTCCCGTCACTGGGGGGAATGTGTCCCTGTATAATGAGACCCTGGATAGTGCAGGAAATCCCCAACCCATTTATCCCACGCCTGTGGTGGGGATGGTGGGGTTAGTGCCCAATTTATCGCGGATTTGCGGTCAAGGATGGTGTAAGGTTGGCGATCGCATCTACCTGTTGGGTTCCGGTGCAAATCTGACCTTGGGCGCGTCCGAATATCTCGCCAGTTTGCACAACACCGTCGCCGGACAACCGCCGAAAGTCGATTTTGACTTGGAACGTCGGGTGCAAGCCGCCTGTCGCCACGGCATTCGCCAGGGATGGCTCAACTCAGCCCATGATTGCGCCGAAGGCGGGTTAGCCGTGGCGTTGGCAGAATCCTGCATTGCCGGAGGCTTAGGAGCGCAGATTGAGTTTCCCTCTGGCGAGCAACGCCCGGATCTGAGTTGGTTTGGGGAAGGATTAGCCCGAATTGTGGTCTCGGTTGCGCCAGAGTTCATTGAGACTTGGGAAGCCTATCTTCAGGAACACTTACCCCATCAATGGCAGGGTATGGGCACAGTGCAAGGTGGAGCAGCCCTGGAGATTAAGGGCATTTTAACGGCTACAGTGTCGGAAATGGGCGATCGCCACCAACAAGCCATCCCTCGCCGTCTCCACGTTTAACCCATTGCGTCCTGCAATTATCCCCCGTAGGGGCGGGTTAACCCCAAATCTATAACACCCACCGATAACTTACCTGAACCCGCCCCCACCAACGGCTTTTTCCAGATTACAGGCAGCCGGGAAGCGATCGCCATGACAACTGTTTAACCGGATTGGATATTCCCCATTCCCCATTCCCTATTCCCCATTCCCTATTCCCCATTCCCTAATTCACTCCCAATACTCCTCGCACCCTTCAATCTGCTTATTATTGCTGTTCAGATAGGGACGCACCCAACGGCATCCCCGTGCAATTAGCTCCTCTAGGGTTTCTACAGGCGATTTCATGACGGTAACCCTAGTGCCATCAATTGCAACAGACGTAAGGGTGCGCCCCTCTTCATCCCAGCGAATCTGGCGAACCTCTCCTTGATGACCTCGAAATACAGCCAACTCCTGACCCGTTCTTGTCCACACCCTCACCGTTCCATCTCGCGAACCAGTTGCAATTCTGTCGCCATCGGGATGCCAAGCCATATCAGTGATGTCATCCGAGTGACCTTGTAAGGTGGTAGTTTTGCCACTCTCGACTGCTGTTATCTTGGCCGTATTGTCAGCGCTGCTCGTGGCCAGGGTGCTGCCGTCGGGGGAAAAGACCACTCCCCAGACCTCATCCTCGTGAGCAATGGTGTGCAGGGTTTGCCCACTCTTTACTTCTGTTATCTTGGCGCTGTTGTCCCTGCTGCTCGTGGCCAGGGTGCTGCCGTCGGG